>CAZFBP010000521.1:0-1503 GCA_964517255.1 uncultured Chryseobacterium sp. | reverse complement strand
AACTCGCCGAGCGCGTGGTAGCGCCCTGGCTGAGCGCCGACCCATCGCGCCGCATGCTCTTCCTGAGCACGCCGCATGCGGTGATCGACCGGCTGGCAAAGCGCCATCCCGGACAGGTGGCGCGCCGATGGGTGGAGCATGAGCAGGTGCGCGCCATCCTGCAGGATTGCGACATCGGCCTGCTGCTGCGCGATGCCAGGGTCACCAACCGTGTGGCATCGCCCACCAAGTTCGCCGAGTACCTAAGCGCCGGCCTGCCGGTGGCCATCTCCTCCAGCGTGGGCGACTTCAGCGGCATGGTGCGCGAGGACCACTTGGGCCAGGTGATGGAGGACGGCGATGCGCTGGGGCTCTCGCGTCCAACGTCGGTGGAAGTGGAGCGCCTGATGCGGCACGCGCGCGAACGCTTCACCAAAGAAGCATTCGATGATGACTACCGGCTCGTGAAGGCCTGCATGGCCAAGGAGCCCGTGCTTCCTGAGCCTTCACCTTTCGCGCTGAGCGCGCAAGGCGAACCAGCGGTGAGCATCATCGTGCCCAGCTTCAACAAGCGCAGCTTCATCGGTGACATGCTGCGTTCCGTGCAGCAACAGAGCGATGGGCGATGGGAGTTGATCGTCGTGGACGATGCCTCGACCGACGGCACCGCGGAGCTGCTTCGCGAAATGGCGGCCAGCGACCCGCGCATCAGCGTGGTCGCTTTGGGCGCGAACCGCGGCGCCAACCATTGCCGGAATCTGGGCATCGCCCAGGCACGCGGCGCGCTCATCATCTTCCTTGATGCCGATGACCTCCTCGCGCCGCACTGCGTGGCGCGTCGGCTCGCGGTGATGGAAGGAAGCGGCCTGAGCTTCTCGGTCTCCACCATGGAGGTGTTCCGTGAGAGGCCCGGCGACCACGGGCAACGCTGGATGCCGCTCACGCGCGATGCGCTCGCGGATTTCTTCAAGCACAAGCTGCCCTGGCAGACCATGCAGCCCATCTGGGACCGGGATTTCCTGCGCGCGCTCGGCGGCTTCGATGAAGGCTTCAGCCGGCACCAGGACGTGGAGCTGCACACGCGCGCGCTGCTGACCAACGGGGTTCGTTACCGCCTGCGCGACACCGTGCCCGATTGCTACTACCGCATCGCCGAGGAGCGGAAGGTGCTCGACCCACGGCGGCTGTTGAGCAGTTTCGCAGAATCGGCCGTGCTCTACCGCGCTAAATTCCTCTCCGCTGCGCTGGGTCTGCGCCGTTCAGGTCTTCTCCTGGGCATCATCCACCGCACCTACCTGCAGATGCTGCTCTATGCCAAGCTCGGCCGCATCGATGCGGCCACCTTGAGCGAATTGGAGCGCACGCTGTTCCCGACGGAGCTTCGGAACAGCCTCCCATGGTTCAAGCGCGTGCTGTTCCGCGTCACGCGCTTTTACAACCTGCTGCCCATGCGCCTGCCTGGGGTGAACCTGCTGCTCTTCCGGCTCATCATCCCGATGATGGGAACGCTCACGAGTTCGAGAT
>CAZFBP010000520.1:0-1512 GCA_964517255.1 uncultured Chryseobacterium sp. | reverse complement strand
ACCGGCTCAAACGCCCGGCCGCCTCAACCTCTTCCAGTTCCGCAACTTCCAGGTGGTGGTGGATTACGCCCACAACCCGCACGGCTTCGAGGCCCTGGGCCGCTTCATCGCCAAGGTGCCCGATACGCCCAAGATCGGCGTCATCGCCGGCGTGGGCGACCGCCGCGACGAGGACACCGTGAATCTCGGCCGCCTCAGCGCGCGCATGTTCGATGAGATCATCATCCGCCAGGACCGCAACCTGCGCGGCAAGACCGACGACGAGATCATCGCGCTGCTCGTGAAGGGCATCCACGAAGTGGACCCGAACAAGAAGTACAAGATCATGAAGAAGGAGGACGAGGCCATCCGCCACGCCATCGGCACCGCGCCCAAGGGCGCCTTCGTGGTGCTCTGCAGCGATGTGGTGCCCGACGCCCTCGAGCTCGTGCTGAAACTGAAGGAGCAGGACGAGCAGGTGCCCTTCAGCAAGGAGGACATCCCGAATAGGAATAAGGAGCTGGTGGGGTGATGGGGTGTCGTCACGCAACTCACTCGTCGCATGTGCTCGACAATACGGAGAAGGGCAGAATTCATGTTCTTGAACACTAGCGAATGACGATCGTCTGTGTCTCACACTGAACAATTGTCATCGGCAAATGCTCTACATTCCACCAACGATTGGTATTGCTTGGACTGCAACGTGTTTGAGCAACACTGTATATCCCGACTGGCTTGTTCTTGTAGCTCGCGAACTCTCCCGGTTGCATATCCAACGTGACCCCTTGCCCATTGAAGGTGCAGCCCAGTTTGACCCAGTAAGGTGTCTCATTAATGAAGTCTACTGAACCGAGGTTACTAGTCTCACACAGCGGAGTACGTCCCTTGCGTGTAGGGCTCTCGATGACATTCAACTCGACCGGCTTGCCACCAGGACCTAGCGGCACCTTTTGCACTGGTGCACTCGCTTCACTTTCACATTTTTTGACCACGAAGTCCGCACGACCGAATTTTCTACTGTGCCACCAAGCAGTGACTGTAACCTTAACCTCAACCTGCTGAGACCGTCGAATGATTCCCATGGGCAACGCCCGCTTCGGTATCAACATGTATGAGGTACTACCCACGCTCGCTGAGCATGTCGCTTCCGTCCTGAATATTTCAGTCCCTTGTTCATTTGCAAATCGGAACTCAACCGGGAAAGCTTGACTCTGCGTCATCTTCTCGGACTGAAACGCGGCTTTTAGCCCAATGAACTGGATATTGTCGCAGAACGAATTGCTCAACACCCAGGCGCTCGGTTCCGCATTTATCTGCTCCTCATGCCATGGATAGAAGCGAATCTCGACCAACTCAAGCGTCTCCATGATGTCACGATGCTTGGGTCGTACGGCCGGGCCCGAGACTGTCGGAGTAATCGTAGTTTGAACAGCGATTGCTTCTTTGGGCCGTTGCTCCACAACTCGTTGTTCCGGAGCTGGAGGTGATGGTCGCGGTGCAGCAGGAGCTCGACCGCGAGCTGATCAAGCTGGG
>CAZFBP010000519.1:0-1516 GCA_964517255.1 uncultured Chryseobacterium sp. | reverse complement strand
GGGTGAGGGTGTGTGTGCCCGCAGCGAAGTCGAAGCCACCGTTCGGGGTGTTCCCATTGGCGTTCCAGGTGGCCTCATCCACTTCGGTGGCGGTGTGGGGGGAGTTCAGCGTAATGGTGATCTCCTGGCCGACGTTCACGTTGAGAATGTCGGGTTGGAAGGAAAAGCCCGTCTGTACGATGGTCTGTGCGGTGAGGATGGAACTCGCTGCACAGGCGAGAGAAAGCATCAAATACTTCATCATGGTGGGTTGTTCTATTGTGGTGGCCCCTAAGTTGGTTAACTGAAGATCTGCCCCTATTTCGTCCTCATGCAAGGCGGAACATGCGCGGCGTAGCGGGCGCTACGGTGCAAGGTTCCAACGCGGCAGCAAGGCGAAAGAGGGGCGGAGATGGTTAATGAACTTAGGGGCCACCACATTAGGTGGATGGTCGATCTGTGGAGGAGTGACGGACGACGATCTGGACGCGTTGCCGCGTTGGGATAAACAGTTCGTTTGGTACATTATGCGTCAGCATACTGACGAAAACAACGTCGATCATGTACCTCAACGGCCACAGCTGGTTCAGCCTCAAGTACGGCGTGATGAAGCCCGAGGCACTGCTGGAGGAAGCGGCCAAGGCCGGCGCGCGCAGCCTCGCCCTCACCGACATCCACTGCTCGGCGGGCATCCCCGACTTCGTGCGCGATGCGCCACGCTTCGGCATAAGACCCGTGGCGGGGATCGAGTTCAGGCAGGGCGCGCGGCTGCTGTACATTGGTATCGCGAAGAACAACCTCGGCTTCCAGCGGCTGAACGAACTGCTGAGCGGGCATCTCCTGGATGATGAAACGTTGCCGGAGCGCGCGCCGGAGCTGGAGGACGTGTTCTTCATCCACCCCTTCGTGCACGCGCCACGGCGGCTGCGGCCGAACGAACGTGTGGGCGTGAAACCGAGCGAACTCACGCGGTTGCCCTTCAGCCTGTGGGCTCGACGGCCGCAGGACCTGGTGGCGCTGTTGCCCGTGACCTTCCGCAACAAGAGCGACTTCAACACCCACCGCCTGCTGCGCACCGTGGCGAAGAACACCGTGGTGAGCATGCTGCCGAAGGAGGAACTGGCAGATCGGGATGAATTTTTCCGCAGCGAAGAAGAGGTGCGGCGCATCTACCGCGACTGGCCGCAGCTCGTGGACAACGCGGCGCGGCTGCTGGAGCAATGCACGATCGCCTTCGACGGCAGCGACAAGACCCGCGTGGCCTTCACCGGCGACCCGCGTGCGGACCGGGAGAAGCTGCACCACGATACACGCAATGGCCTGCGCTATCGCTACCCGGAGGTGACGCCCAAGGTGCTGGCGCGCATGCACCACGAACTGGACGTGATCGAGCGCATGGGCTTCATCAGCTACTTCCTCATCAACCAGGACATCGTGGACCACGCGCGCAGCCGGGGCTTTTTCCACGTGGGGCGCGGCAGTGGCGCCAACAGCCTGGTGGCCTATTGCCTGCGCATCACCGATGTGGACCCCATGG
>CAZFBP010000518.1:0-1518 GCA_964517255.1 uncultured Chryseobacterium sp. | reverse complement strand
GCGCTGTTGGGTGGTCGGCTCTGTGCCCAAAGCGCGGATCCCCTGTGGTCCGTTTGGAGTTCTGCGACGAACCACGACACCCTTCGGCTCGATGCCGTGAACAGGATCATCCGTTCGATGAGAACCGACGCGGACAGTGCCTACTCGCTCGCGCTGCGGATGGAGCGGTTCGCCGAGGCCGCAGGTCTCGATGAGTGGCGTATCCGCGCTATGCGGCATCAGGTGGACAACCTCTGGGAGCGCGGTGACCTGCACGGGGCCACCGCCGGCCACGACTCACTGCTGGTGATCCAGCGTGCCCGTGGCGACAGTGCCGGAGTGGCCGCAACGCTCCGCTCACAGGCGGGACACTTCACCCGTGCAGGGGACTTTACCCGCGCTACGGAGCTGTATCACCAGGCCCTGCGCATCCGTGACCAGCTCGGCGATACGGTGGGTGCCGCGCGGATCATGACCAGCCTCGGCATCCTATGCATGGACCATGGTGACCCGGAACGCGCGTTGGCCTACTACACCAGGAGCCTGGCCATGCATATCGCCGTTGGCGACAGCGTGAACACGGGGATCATCCTGAACACGATCTGTACTCCGTTGCGCTCGTTAGGGCGTTATGAGGAAGCGTTGGCGAACAACCGCCGTGCGATGAGGATCCACGAACGCGCCGGCAGGCCCATCGGTATCGCCGCATCGCTGAACCACATGGCGGCCGCTTACAACCACATGGGCCGACCGCGCGAAGCACTGGATCATGCCCGCCGCGGCATGCGCATCCGATCGGATATCGCCGATACCGTGGGCGTGGCCTATTCCCGATTGCAGGAGGCCGAAGCCCTGTTGCAACTCGGACAGTACGCAGCTGCGGCCCGGTCGGCCAGCGAGGCGTTGCGCATCGGCACCAAGCGCGTGGACATGCCCATCCGTACGGAGGCCGCCGAACTGTTGCACCAGGCATACAAGGCGCTCGGAAACTACCGCAAGGCCCTGGAAATGCACGAACTGCAACTACAGCTGAACGATAGCCTGGCCGGTGACAAGACCAAACGCGCATTGATCAGCCGTGACCTCCAGTACAAGTATGACAAACAGGCCCTTGCCGACAGCCTTGAAATGGTGCGCCGCGCGGAGGAGGAGCGGTGCGCGATGGACGGTCAGCTCGAAGTGGAGCGGGAACGTCGCTCCTTCCTCCTCTCTTCAGGTATCGTAGCGGTATTGGTCCTCACCCTCATCGCCTTCCTGCTCGTTAAACGGTTACAGCAAGCCCGCCGCCTGGCCCGCCAGCAGAAAGCGCTGCACGACCAGCAGGTGGACCAGCTCCTGAGCCAGCAGGAGATCAAAAGCATCAACGCCATGCTCGAGGGCCAGGAGAAGGAGCGCGACCGCGTGGCCAAGGACCTTCATGACCGCCTGGGCAGCATGCTCGGCGGCATCAAGGCCAACATGAGCGCTCTTGAAGACCGTGTGGAAGCCATGCGCCAGGACCAGCAGTACCACAAGGTGACCCGCCTGCTGGACCGCACC
>CAZFBP010000517.1:0-1531 GCA_964517255.1 uncultured Chryseobacterium sp. | reverse complement strand
GCGCCGCGATGACCGAACTGGAGAACCCGCCACCCGACTATGCCGTGCGGGGCCGCGACCTGATGACGGGCATCCCCAAGGAGATCACCGTCACCTACGGGGAGATCGCCCAGGCGCTGGACAAGAGCATCAGCAAGATCGAGGAGGCCATCCTCAGCGCGCTGGAGGCCACCCCCCCCGAGTTGAGCGCCGACATTTACAAGACGGGCATCTACATGGCGGGTGGCGGTGCGCTGTTGCGTGGGCTGGACAAGCGCGTCAGCATCAAGACCAAACTGCCGGTGCACGTGAGCGAGGACCCCTTGCGGGCCGTGGCGCGCGGCACCGGCATCGCCCTCAAGACCATCGACCGCTTCCAGTTCCTGATGAGGGAATGACGCGTGGCGCGTGACGGCGTGCGGGGCGCTCGTCACTCGCGGCCGGCCCTCCCTGTTCGCAAGCCATGCGCGACCTCTTCCGCTTCCTCTTCCGCATCCGCAGCACGCTCCTGTTCCTGCTGCTGATGGTCCTGGCCTATGGCTGGGCGCTGGGCGGCAACGAGCACCACCGGTCGCGGGCCATCGGATCGGCCAGCACGGCCATCGGCACACTGTATACCTGGCGCACGGAACTCACCGCCTACACCGGCCTGCGCGACGAGAACCAACGGCTGGCCCGCGCCAACGCCGACCTGCTGATGCGCGGACGCGGCAACTACGCCCCGGTGTCGGCCCGGTTCGTCGCCTTTCACGACACGGTGCAGCAACAGCAGTACGCCTACCTGGCCGCGCGCACCGTGAACAGCACCGTGCACAGGCAACGCAACACACTCACGCTGGACAAGGGAAGTCTGGCCGGGGTGGCGCCCGACATGGGCGTGATCGGGGACCACGGCATCGTGGGGGTGGTGCGGCAGGTGGGGCCGCACTTCTGTGTGGCGGCCAGCGTGCTCGACCCCGACCTCAACACCAGCGTGCAGCTGAAGCGCAGCGGGCACTTCGGACTACTGAGCTGGGACACCGGCGACCCGCGGACCGCCTCGGTGGTGGACATCGCCAAGCACGCCCCGGTGGCCAAGGGCGACACATTGGTGACCCGCGGCGGCGACGGCATCTTCCCGGCCGGCATCGACGTGGGCGTGGTCACCGAGGTGATCGACGACCCGGCCAGCAACTACCGCACCATCCGGCTGCTGCTCACCGAGGACCTGGGCCGCAGCGGCCACGTGTACATCATCAAGGACCTGCATCGTGCGGAGCGCGACACCCTTGAGGCCCGGACCCAAGCCCCATGATCGCCACGGTCCTCACCAACATCCTTCGCTTCGTGGTGCTCATCGCGCTGCAGGTGATCGTGCTGGACCACCTGGACGTGGCCAACGGCTGGCTGGTGCCCTACCTGTACGTGGTCTTCCTGCTGATGCTGCCCTTCGAACTGCCGGCGTGGGCCCTCTTGCTGGCCGGCGCCGCCACCGGGGCGCTGATGGACCTGCTGAGCGCCACCCCCGGCATGCACACCACGGCCTGCCTGGTCATGATGTACGTACGCAGCC
>CAZFBP010000516.1:0-1541 GCA_964517255.1 uncultured Chryseobacterium sp. | reverse complement strand
CGCCCTCTACCTTCGCGGTCCTCAATTCCTTTTCGATGTTCGAGAACTTAAGTGACAAGTTGGAGCGGGCCTTCAAGGTCCTCAAGGGCCAGGGGCAGATCACGGAGATCAACGTGGCCGAGACCACCAAGGAGATCCGCAAGGCGCTGCTTGATGCCGACGTGAACTACAAGACCGCCAAGGACTTCACCGATCGAGTGAAGGCCAAGGCGCTGGGGCAGGACGTACTGACCAGCATCAGTCCGGGGCAATTGCTCACCAAGATCACGCACGACGAGCTGGCCGAGCTGATGGGCGGGCAAAGCGCAGGCATCAACCTTGGCGGCAATCCCACGGTGGTGCTGATGAGCGGCTTGCAGGGGAGCGGTAAGACCACCTTCAGCGGCAAGCTGGCCAACTACATCCGCAAAAAGGGCAAGCGCGTGCTGCTCACCGCCGCCGACGTGTACCGCCCGGCGGCCATCGACCAGTTGGAGACGCTGGGCAAGCAGCTGGAGATCGAGGTGTACAGCGAGCGCGAGAACAAGGATCCGGTGAGCATCGCGAAGAACGCGATCGCGCACGCCAAGCAGCACGGCTTCACGGCCGTGATCATCGACACCGCCGGCCGCCTGGCGATCGATGAGAAGATGATGGACGAGATCGCCGCGATCAAGAAGGCGATCAACCCGCAGGAGACGCTCTTCGTGGTGGACGCCATGACCGGTCAGGACGCGGTGAACACGGCGAAGGCCTTCAACGAGCGCCTGAACATCGACGGCGTGGTGCTGACCAAACTCGACGGCGATGCGCGCGGTGGTGCGGCGCTATCCATCCGTAGCGTGGTGGACAAGCCGATCAAGTTCATCGGCACCGGCGAGAAAATGGAGGCGCTGGACGAGTTCCACCCGGACCGCATGGCCGGCCGCATCCTCGGCATGGGCGACGTGGTGTCGCTGGTGGAGAAGGCGCAGGAGCAGTTCGATGAGAAGGCCGCGCGCGAGCTGAACAAGAAGATCGCGAAGGACCAGTTCGGCTTCGACGATTTCCTGGAGCAGATCGGGCAGATCAAGAAGATGGGGAACATGAAGGACCTCATGGGCATGATCCCCGGCGTGGGCAAGGCCATGAAGAACATCGACATCCCCGATGACGCCTTCAAGGGCATCGAGGCGATCATCAAGAGCATGACGCCGGAGGAGCGCAAGAACCCGGCGGTGATCAACGGATCACGTCGCGCGCGGCTAGCCAAGGGCAGCGGCACCAACATCGAAGCGGTGAACAAGCTGATGAAGCAGTTCGAGGAGATGCGGAAGATGATGAAGATGATGGGGGACAAGACGAAGATGCAGAACATGATGAAGCAGATGCAGGCGATGCAAGGGATGCGGCGATGATCGCAGATGCAGCAGATGCAGGGGATGAGGAGGTAGGGCGATCTACGCCATAGCTTTGCTTCACAACATCCCGTGCTATGACCGCCGTGCAACTGAAGAGCCGCTTGATCGAGCTGATCCAGAAGGAAGGGGACGCAAGACTCCTGGAACTTGTGCGCTCACTGT
>CAZFBP010000515.1:0-1542 GCA_964517255.1 uncultured Chryseobacterium sp. | reverse complement strand
GACGAGGCCGAGCAGCGCCTGTCAAAGCGGAACATCGATGCCCGAGCGGCGCTGGACCGCGTGAAGGAGCTGGACGACGCGCGCCGCGCGACGCAGACCGAACTCGATGGTCGCCAGGCCGACGTGAACAGCATGAGCCGGAGCGTGGGCGAACTGATGAAGGCGGGCCGGAAGGAGGAGGCCGAGGCCGCCAAGGCGCGCAGCACTGAATTGAAAGGCGGCATCCAAGTGCTGCAGGAGAAGCTCGAAGCCTGTGAGCAAGCGCTGCGCGATCACCTGATCACGCTTCCAAACGCCCCCAACCTGAAGGTGCCCAACGGCAAGACCCCCGAGGAGAACACCGTGGTGATGCAGGAAGGCGCCATCCCGGACCTCGGGCCCGATGCCAAGCCGCATTGGGTGCTGGGCGAGGAGTACGGCTTCCTCCACATGGACCTGGGCGTGAAGCTCACCGGCGCGGGATTCCCGGTGTACAGCGGGCAAGGAGCACGGCTGCAGCGCGCGCTCATCGCCTTCTTCCTCGACAGGGCCACTGAGGCCGGCTACCGCGAGATCATCCCGCCGCACATGGTGAACAGCGCCAGTGCATTCGCCACCGGGCAGCTTCCCGACAAAGAGGGACAGATGTACCACGCCACGGTCGATGACCTCTACCTGATCCCCACGGCCGAGGTGCCCATCACCAACCTGTACCGCGACGAGATCATCGACCCCGAGCGCCTGCCGATCAAGAACGTGGGTTACACACCCTGCTTCCGCCGTGAGGCCGGCAGCTACGGCGCGCACGTGCGCGGCCTCAACCGCGTGCACCAGTTCGACAAGGTCGAGATCGTGCGCGTGGAGAAGCCCGAGAACAGCTACGCCGCGCTCGAAGGGATGGTGGAGCACGTGAAGGGCCTGCTGCGCGCATTGGAACTCCCCTATCGCCAGCTCCTGCTCTGCGGCGGCGACATGGGCTTCGCCAGCGCCATGACCTACGACATGGAAGTGTTCAGCGCAGCGCAGCAGCGCTGGCTCGAGGTGAGCAGCATCAGCAACTTCGAGACCTTCCAGAGCAACCGGCTGAAGCTGCGTTACCGCGACGAGCAGAAGAAGCCCCGCCTCGCGCACACGCTCAACGGCAGCGCGCTGGCACTCGCCCGCATCGTAGCAGCGCTGCTGGAGAATAACCAAAGCCCCGACGGCATCCGCATCCCCAAGGCCCTGCAGCCCTACACCGGCTTCGCGCTCATCACCAAATGACCATCGGCATACGCAAGCCCTGGCATGCCGCGTTCGCGTTGAGCGCCTTGCTACTGGCCTGCACGAAGCCGCCGGACCAGCAGCAGATCGCCGCCGTGGACCAGCTGATCGCCGCCACCGAGGCCGCCTCGCTCACCATGAACGAGCTCTCCCGCGCGCGTTATGCCGAGGCCGATTCGCAGCGCGCCGCCGACTCCGCGCGCTACGCGGCGCGCTTCGCCCAGGCGCTTCGCCCGGAGGAGGCCCGCGCGCTCGGCAACCAGTGGGTCGCGCTCAACGGCGCGCACGCCATGGCCCGCG
>CAZFBP010000514.1:0-1545 GCA_964517255.1 uncultured Chryseobacterium sp. | reverse complement strand
GGGGCGGGATCGGCCCGTGCATCGACGGGAACACAATGGACCGCTGGCACGGAAGCCCGGTGGGCGCGGGTCATACCAACCCCACATTAGCGTTGCTTCAATAACTTTGAAAGCCTTCCTTGCGATCCCACGGACATGAAACCGAGCACCGAACTGCACGACCTGGTCCGTTCGCTCACCAAGAGCGAGAAGCGCTTCTTCAAGCTGCACAGCACGCTGCAGGCGGGCGACAAGAACTACCTGCGGATCTTCGATGCGGTGGACAGGCAGCGCACCTACGATGAGGAGGCGCTGAAGCGACAGTTCGCCAGGGAGACCTTCATCCGTCACTTTCCCTCGGAGAAGAACCACCTGTACAAACTGATCCTCAAGGCGCTGCGGGCCTATCACGCCGAGAGCACGATCAGCGGGATCCTCAAGCAGGAGATCAAGAACATCGAGATCCTGTACGACAAGGCGCTGTACAAGGAGTGCAACAAGCTGTTGCTGCGCGCCAAGCGGATCGCGCGGGAGAACGAAAAGTTCTACTACCTCTTCGAGCTGCTCAACTGGGAGAAGATGCTTCTGGAAGAGGCCTATGAGAGCGGGGAGTTCACCAAGGACCTGGATGGGCTGATCACCGAGGAGAGCGAGATGCTGGAAAAGCTGCGGAACCTGGCGGCCTACCACATCCTGTACAGCAAGATCAATTACGTGTTCCGCAGCGGGGGCTATGTGCGCAGCGAGGAGGAGCATGCCATGGTGGAGGAGATCGCGCAGCATCCGCTGATCGTGGGGCGCAACACGGCGCTGAGCCACCGTGCGGCCACCATCTGTTACTATACACAGGGCTTCTGCGCCTGGGCCAAACGCGACTGGCGTACGGGCCTCTCCAAGTTCCTGCGCGTAAAGGAGATCCTGGACCGCGAACCGACCTGGCCAAGCGCTACGTCCGCACGCTGCACTACATCATCAACGCACAGATCGAGCTGGGCGAGTTCAAGGGCGCGCGCGAGCATATCAAGCTCATGCGCGGGATGCCGGAGGTGAAGGGCTTCGGTGGGCTCCAGATCGCCGTGCAGGTGTTCAACGCCAGCTTTCTGGGGGAACTGCGCCTGCTGGACCGGATGGGCGAGCACACCCGGGCGCTGGAGCTGGTCCCCGACGTGCTGGCCGGGCTGGAACGGGAAGGAGGACGTCTCCACAAGGAACAGGAACTGGAGTTCTGGTGGGCGCTGAGCTGTGTGCACTTCGGCGCCGGCGAGATGAACAAGGCGCTGTTCTGGCTGAACAAGCTGCTCAACGACACCGAGCCCACCCTGCGGCAGGACCTCTTCACCTACGCCCGCCTGTTCAACCTGGTGGTGCACTACGAGCTGGGCAACTACGACCTGCTGGAGTACATCGTACGCAGCACCCATCGCTTCCTCAGCAAGCGGCACCGGGCGAACGCCACGGAAACGGTGCTGATCGATAACGTGAAACGCCTGGCGCGCACCACACAGCCCGCCGCGCGGCGCGAACTGCACCGCAACCTCTACAACAAGCTCAACGAATTGATGGAGG
>CAZFBP010000513.1:0-1546 GCA_964517255.1 uncultured Chryseobacterium sp. | reverse complement strand
CGTACTACGACACCTACCACCAGCTGGACATGTACTTCGAGGTGCTCACCTGGAAGCAGGGCGATCCGCTGGTGCAGCTCGGCAACCTCAGCGGCACCAGCCAGAACAAGGCCAGCTTCGAGAGCTTCAACTACTTCCGCGACAAGCGCTACATGGGCATGCTCGGCATCGACAACGTGCACCCGCTGGCGCGCCTCAACGATTTCAGCAAGCAGAACGAGGGCCGCTTCTACGCGCAGGAGTTCGCGGTCTTCAGCAAGATGCAGAAGACCACCGTGGTGCCCCTGCTCATCGACATGCACAACAAGGGCTACCTCAATTACGACCCCGAGACCGAGTGGGTGGAGGTTTCGCCGCGCCTGCGCCAGCACATCCTCAACAATGCCGGCAAGCAGGACTACGACGCCCTGCAATTCAACAGCACGGTGGATGACAACGTGAACGCCACGCTCAACCTGCTCAACAACGACCTCACCATGCAGGGCGTGGCCACCATCCTCATGAGCGACTCGCAGGATGTGCGCATCTACCCGGCCGCCAAGACCATCACCATCAAGAAGAACCGCGACTTCACCTTCGCCGGAAGCATCAAGGCCGGTCGCCTGCAGTACTACGGCAAGGAGTACTACTTCCACTACGACCCCTTCATCATCGACCTGGTGAACGTGGACAGCGTGAGCTTCATGGCCAGCAGCTTCGAGGCCGACGCCGACGGCAGGCACTCCCTGGTGCGCGTGAAGAACGTGCTCGAGCAGGTGAGCGGCACCCTGGAGATCGACGCGCCCAGCAACAAGAGCGGCCGCCAGCAGCAGAAGTACCCGCAGTACCCCGTGTTCACCAGCGCCCGCGAGAGCTTCGTGTACTACGACAAGAAAAGCATCCAGCGCGGGGCCTACGACCGCGACCGCTTCTACTACCGCAGCGATCCCTTCAAGATCGATTCGCTCGACAACTTCAGCAACGCGGGCCTCACCTTCAGCGGCACCCTGGTGAGCGCGGGCATCTTCCCCGACATCAAGGAGCCCCTCGGCCTGCAGCCCGATTACGCCCTGGGCTTCGTGCGCCCCACGGGCGAGGCCGGCATGCCCCTCTACGGCAAGAAGGCGAAGTTCACCAGCACCTTGGCGCTCAACAGCCGAGGCCTGCAAGGCAACGGCGACCTGCAGTACCTCACCACCAGCCTCAGCAGCAAGCAGCTCATCTTCACGCCTGACAGCACCCTGGGCCGCGCCGATACCCTGGAGAACGTGGCCGCCACCGCGCCCAGCAAGGTGCCGCACATCACCGCCTCTCAGGTCTTCGTGCGCCTGGAGCCCGGCAAGGACAACCTGCGCACCGAGCAGATCCGCCGTCCGCTCACCCTCTACGACGACCAGGCCGTGCTGCACGGCCTCACCGACCTCACGCCCAAGGGCATGACCGGCGCGGGCCTCCTCGACTTCCGCAACGCCACGCTCAAGAGCAGGCTCTTCCAGTTCGAGACCATGCAGGTGCATGCCGACCCCAGCGACTTCCGCCTCACCGAGGGCGACACGGCCAGCATCGC
>CAZFBP010000512.1:1312-1546 GCA_964517255.1 uncultured Chryseobacterium sp. | reverse complement strand
GTGAAGGGATTCGCCAGCGACCAGAATGGGTAGTCCATCGGCCATCTTCCCAGCAGTGCTTCATCGGCCTTGCCGAACTGGGACTGCACTATCGAACTCCAGAACAAGGCGTTCGCCGGCGTTGGCAGTCCGAGGAAACCACTTGTCTGTCTGTCGTCCACGTTGAATTCGGCCAGGCGCCACGCCGATGCTATGGTCAGGACAACTGCCGCGCTTCCCACCAGCCAAGGTCGT
>CAZFBP010000512.1:0-1302 GCA_964517255.1 uncultured Chryseobacterium sp. | reverse complement strand
CTGGAACGATCCAAGCCGGAATGGTGGGAGATGCGAACGCCCACCAGATCGCGAACGCCGGCGCCACCCCGAAGGTCACCATATCCGCCAGGCTGTCCAGCTGCTTTCCGAACTCGCTTCCGCCCCCCAGCGCCCGCGCCGCCAAGCCATCGAGCACATCGAACAAAGCCCCAACGAACACCAGCGCACATGCCGCTGTTAGCTGTCCTTGAGAGGCCAAGAGGATGCTTGCGACCCCGCAGGATAGGTTCGCCGTGGTAAGCAAATCGGGCAGTCGCGGCAGCCGCATGTTAATCGAGGCCGAAGGAAGGATAATTTCGGGGCAATGATCCGGGCCACCTCCCGTTGGAGGCTGCGTCAATACCAAGCCGAATGAACACCGTGAAGATGAAGGGGATGCGCAGCGCGATACTGACCTTGGCCATGGCCGGAGCAACGGTTGACGCACAAGCGCAGACCGATGCGCCCAAGTACAGCAATGAGTTCCTGGCCGTGGGCGTGGGCGCCCGCGCCTTGGGCATGGGCGGCGCGTACGTGAGCGCGGTGAACGATGTGACCAGCGGCTACTGGAACCCGGCGGGCCTCTTGGGCGTGCGCGGCGACCTGCAAGTGGGGGCGATGCACAGCGAGTACTTCGCCGGCATCGCCAAGTACGATTACATCGGACTGGCCAAGCCCATCGATTCGGCAAGCACCATCGGCTTCAGCTTCATCCGCTTCGGCATCGACAACATCCCCAACACGATCGATCTGATCGATCCCAGCGGCAACATCGACTACGACCGCATCACCACCTTCAGCAGCGCCGACCATGCCTTCATCATCAGCTACGCGCGCAAGACGCGTATCACCGGCCTGAAGCTCGGCGGCAACGCCAAGGTCATCTACCGCCGCGTGGGCCAGTTCGGCAAGGCCTGGGGCTTCGGCCTGGATGCCGCCGCGCGACTTGACCGTGACGCCTGGCGACTCAGCGCCGTGCTGCGCGATGTGACCGGCACCTTCAACGCCTGGAGCTACACCCTCGATGAGCGCACCATCGACGTGTTCGAGCAGACCGGCAACGAGATCCCCGTGAACAGCGTGGAGGTGACCCTGCCGCGGCTGGTGCTCGGAGGCGCGCGCCAATTCAACTTCGGCAAGAAGTTCGGGCTGGTGGCCGCGCTGGACCTCGAGAACACCTTCGATGGCAAGCGCAACACGCTGATCAAGAGCAAGGCCATCAGCACCGATCCCCGCGTGGGCCTCGAACTCGGCTATGCCGGCGTGGTCTTCGTGCGCATGGGCGTCGGGAACATCCAGCAG
>CAZFBP010000511.1:0-1547 GCA_964517255.1 uncultured Chryseobacterium sp. | reverse complement strand
GTGAGGTTCACGGTGTAAACGGCATCATCGGCGCTCTCCCACTGATAGGAAAGGCCCGTGCCGGTGGGTGGCGTGGCGATGGAGAGCGTGAAGTTGGAATTGGTGCAGGGCGTGAGCGAGGTGGACTGCAGCGCGCCGACCGTGGGCGGTTCCGTGCAGGGACCTACTGCCTCCGACAAGGTCACGTCGTCGAAGTTCAGGTAATAATCACCGCTCGACCAGACCGCGCTCCACCGGATATAAAGCGCGCCAGCAGGTGGGGTGAAGGTGTGCGACTTCGTGAGGCAGACGTTGTTCGACTGCACCTCGTTCGACACCGTCGCGAAGGTGGTCCAAGGTCCTACGGCGGTGGCGCCGTACTGCACATCGAAGTAGCCCCAGGGAACGGGAGCCCCGACGTTGTTCGCGCTCCAAACATTCGCCTTGTAAGAATAGCCGATGGTGATCAGTCCGCCCATCGCGGTCCCGGTGAGCGGAGAAATCAACTGGCCAGTGGTAACGCTGCTGTATAGGTTGCGGCGCATGGTTCCGGCCGATCCACCGCAATTCACGGCGGGGGTCGCCGTCCACCGGGAGAAATCGCCCGTCCACCCGGTCGAGTTCGCATCGAAGTTGAACGAGTACGAGACCTGTGCTTGCATCTCGCTGGCGGCCATGCCGGCCAGCAGCAAGAGCCACAGCGACCGCCGTAGCAGCGTCCGCGCGGAGTTGAAGTTGAGACGATTCATCGTGCTTGGTTTTTGGGTTTCGGTTTCGTGGGGGTCCATGGGGCAATGGCCCGAATCACTTCGAGACGCCGGGGTATTCGGAAGAACAGGAAGCGAACGGGGCAAGGGCAAGGACTTCGGGTCGCCAATACTATGAAGGTTGTTGTTCAGAACAAAGGAGAATCGCTTCTTTTCAACTGATGATGTCTCATTTCGCGGATTCCATATGGCCTGAAGCGCGGACGGCGGGCCCATCGTGATGGACCCGCCGCCGCGCAACGATCACCGATCAGGATCAGGGTTGCACCACGATTCGTTCGGTGTAGGTCTCGGCACCGGCGCTCACCGTGGCCATGTACAGGCCGGTCGAAAGCTCGCCGTTCAAGGCCACCACGGTGTTCATCATGCCATCGGTCACCGGCAGCTTGCGGCTCAGCACCAGTCGGCCGAATGCGTCATGCAGTTCCAATCGGCCCTGCTCCACGCCTTCCGGCACGGCGCTGAGCATTACACGCAGCGCATCGCCCCGATTGGGGTTGGGGAAGATGGCCATGCGGGCCTCCGGAGCCATGGAGCCATTGGGCTGCTGCGCCATGCCGATGGGGCAGGCGGTGGTCTGCAGGGTGCAGACATCGCCCCATGCGGGATCCAGCACGCCGCTGGGGTTGGGTGTCACCACGCACCAGGTGCTGCCGTTGTTGAAGCTCGCGCGCACATCCACCTCGTAGGTCTTGCCGCACACCAGCCCACTGGTGTTCACCCAGTACTGGTTGGTGGCGCTGGTCTTGAGGATCACCACACTCTCGCCCACGATGCGGAAACGGAACTGGTAGCGGTTGG
>CAZFBP010000510.1:0-1550 GCA_964517255.1 uncultured Chryseobacterium sp. | reverse complement strand
GACGCTCACCTTTAACATTGTCCTCGGCGTTGATGAGCTCGCAGCAGCCACGCAGTACAAGGTGTTCTCCGGATTGCCCGGCGTGATTGAGATTCAGGGTGCGCGAGGAGGAGAGACGCTCACACTGTGCGATGCGCAAGGCAGTACAGTGATGCAAGTGCGTTTGAGCGGCAACATTAATCGCATCGCCTGCGGTGCTGGCCTGCACCTCTGGCGTATCGACGATGGCCGAGGAGGGACTTGGAGCGGGAAGGTTTTGGTGGACTGAAGCCACTCTGACTAGGCTCACTGCCAACGTTCCATCGCAGCGCTCGTTCGTTTGTCGAGCTCTGTGAAGAGCGCTTCTTCCAAGCCAACCGTGGCACCGCGCTCGAACACGCGCGTGAAGCGGCCGTGCTGCAGCAGATGGATCCGATCGCACATCGTTACGAGCGGGCCCAGCACATGCGAGGTGATGAGGATCGTGCGACCTTTTTCCGCCAGCTTGCGCACAATGGCCTCCAAAACACGCACGGAGGCCAGGTCCAGTCCGTTCATCGGTTCGTCCAGCAGCAGCACCGCGCGGTCCAGCTGCAGCACACCGAGGATGGCCAGCTTGCGGCGCATGCCGGTGGAGTAGGTGGTGATCAGGTCATCCAGAGGCAGTTCCAGCAGATCATTGAGCCCCGGTAGATCCTCCGTGCTGCCGCCGCGCATGAAGAGTTGGAGATATTCACCACCGGTGATGCCCGGATGGAAGTAGCTCTCCGCTTCCTGGAAGGCCGTGTTCCAATGGCCCATGTCCGCGCCCTTCCATTGCACCTTAGCGGTTGTATTGCGGCCGAAGCCGTACAGCGCGTTCAGCAGGGTGGTTTTCCCTGCACCGTTCAGGCCAACGATGCCGTGCACACCGGGCGTCATCTCGTAGGCCGGGATATCCAGCACCGGCTTGTCGCCGTAGGCGCAGCGCAGGTCAGTGACGGTGATCATGGAAATAGGTGTTCAGGTTCTCGCGGGCCTTGCGCACTTCGCTCAGCAGCATGATGAGCGGCACGAGCGATAGCCCGGGCAGGATGGCGAAGACGGCCGCTACGCCCACATTGGCACCGTTGGCATCGAGCCGCGTGTTGGGATGGTAGTTGGCGTATTTCAACACGATCGCATAGCTCACGAGCACGAGCATGCCCAGTCCGAAGAGCAAGTGGATCCACCACCACTCCGGTCGGAAGACGGTGGCGCCGATGAGCACGGGTAGTTCCAAGAGCACCATCAGTCGCATGGCGCCCGACACTTTGCTGCGCAATAGGGAGCGTGCATCGGGTGCGGTGGCCAGCAGCATGGCGCGCGGCTCACATCGCTCCTGCGCGCCTGCCGCGATCATGGCGATGGCGCCGAGCAGGAAGAGCGGCAGTACCGGCAACCAGCAGAAGGCCAATGCGGCGAGCCAGAGCAAGGGGCTCCACGGATAGGTGCCCTGCAACATGCTTCGCCATTCGAACAAGTGGGCGGGTATCCACTGCCGAAGCCAGCCGCCGCGCACACCCGATCCACGCACCACCGGCGTGATCCTG
>CAZFBP010000509.1:0-1558 GCA_964517255.1 uncultured Chryseobacterium sp. | reverse complement strand
GGGCCTTCGCCGGTGGTCGGCGGCATGATCGACCCCGCCACGATGAGCGCGGGCGTGTACACCTACACCGTGACCGGCACCGCGCCCTGCCCCAATGAGACCGCCACCGTCACCGTGACGATCAATACGCCGCCTGATCCCGGAACGCCCGGCGCGATCACGCTCTGCAGCATCGATGCCTCAGCTTCGCTCTTCGCGCAGCTCGGCGGAACGCCTGATGCCGGTGGAACATGGAGCGGGCCTTCGCCGGTGGTCGGCGGCATGATCGACCCCGCCACGATGAGCGCGGGCGTGTACACCTACACCGCGACCGGCACCGCGCCCTGCCCGGACGAGACAGCGACCGTCACCGTGACGATCAACACGCCGCCCGATCCCGGAACACCCGGCGCGATCACGCTCTGCTCCTCGGATGCACCTGCAAGTCTCTTCGCGCAGCTCGGCGGAACGCCTGATGCCGGTGGAACATGGAGCGGGCCTTCGCCGGTGGTCGGCGGCATGATCGACCCCGCCACGATGAGCGCGGGCGCGTACACCTACATGGTGAACGGTGTTGCGCCATGCGTGAATACATCGAGTACGGTCACGGTCATCATCAACGCTCCTCCGGACGCAGGCACGAACGGCGCGATCACCGTATGCGATGTTGATGTGGCCTTCAACCTCTTCGCGCAATTGGGTGGTAGTCCGCAAGCGGGTGGTGCATGGTCTTTCGGCGGTGCTGCGCACGGCAATACGTTCACGCCTGGCACCGATGCCGCGGGCGTGTACTCTTACTTGGTCGCAGGCACGGCTCCTTGTCCGGCGGATATCGCAATAGTGACCGTCGCGGTGAACCCGATGCCCGACGCTGGTATCGATGGCGGCCTCACGCTCTGCTCATCGAGCCCGGCCACAGCGCTGATCATCGGCCTCAACGGCACACCCAATGCGGGGGGCACGTGGACAGCACCGGGCGGCGGAGCATCGAACGGCACCTTCACGCCTGGCGTGAGCGCGACTGGCGTTTACACCTACACGCTGAACGGCATCGCACCCTGTCCCTCGGTGTCGGCAACGGTTGATGTGAGCGTGGTCACGAATCCGGATGCAGGACTTCCAGGCGCTGCTACGCTCTGTGCGAGCGATGCTGCGATCCTGCTCTTCGCGCAACTCGGTGGAACGCCCGATGCCGGCGGCGCCTGGAGCGGCCCCTCGCCGGTTGTTGGCGGCCAGTACGATCCGGCCACCATGAGCCCCGGCGTGTACACCTACACGATCACCGTCCCGCCGCCGTGCGTGAACGCGAGCAGCACCGTGACCATCACCGAGATCGCTCCGCCTGATGCAGGCACCGATGGCTCGATCACGCTCTGCATCAGCAGCCCGGCGGCTTCGCTCTTCGCGCAGCTTGGTGGAGGCGCGCAAGCAGGCGGTACATGGAGCGGCCCTTCATCTGTTGCCGGTGGAATGTTCAATCCCGCAACGATGACGGCGGGCGCATACACCTACACGGTGAACGGCACGGCGCCCTGCCCGAACGATGCTTCAACAGTGACGGTGACCGTGGTGGCCGCTC
>CAZFBP010000508.1:0-1565 GCA_964517255.1 uncultured Chryseobacterium sp. | reverse complement strand
CGCGCTCCTTCACGTCGCCGGGGTTGAACTTCCAGTTCTTCGCCGGGTCGTCGATGCGCTCGAGGAAGCGCTCCTTCTGCGCTGCCTTGCTCATGTTCAGGTAGAACTTCATGATCACCGTGCCGCTGTCGGCGATCTGCTGCTCCCACGCGCGGATGGCTGTGAAGCGCCCCTCCCAGAATGCGGCGTCAATGTCCTTCACGCCGCGCACAATCGGGATGTTCTGACCGAGGATGAACTCCGGATGCACGCGCGTGACGAGCACCTCTTCATAGTGGCTGCGGTTGTGGATGCCGATGTGCCCGCGCTCAGGCACGGCCTGGTAGTGGCGCCAGAGGAAATCGTGGCTTCGCTCCAACGAGCTTGGCGCCTTGAAGCTCCAGACGCGCACGCCCTGCGGGTTCACGCCGCTCATCACGTGCCGGATACAGCTGTCCTTGCCGGCGGCATCCATGGCTTGGAAGATGAGCAGCAGGGCATGCTTGCCCGAGGCATAGAGGACCTCCTGCAGCTCGGCGATGCGGGTGCGATCCTTTTCCAGCCGCTCCTTCAGTTCCTTTTTGTCGGACTCTTTCGGTAGGTCGCACAGGTGGTTCTTGAGGGTGAAGGTGCCGCGTTCTTGCACGGAGAAGTGGGGATCGTGGAGCAGGTCTTTCATGGCGCCCGAATCTAGGTCGCTGCGAAAGGATGTATTCCGATCTTCACGGCTTACAACCAAGCCATGGTCCCCATCGTCCATTCCCCCTTCTCGCGCTTCGCGAAGCGGGTGTCACTCTTCACCGGCAGGCCCATCACGTTCATCCTCGCGCTCCTGACCATCGTGGCGTGGGCGGTCACCGGGCCGTTGTTCGGGTACAGCGACACTTGGCAGTTGGTGATCAATACGGGCACCACCATCCTCACCTTCCTCATGGTATTCCTGATACAGAACACGCAGAACCGCGATACGGAGGCGCTTCAAATCAAGCTCGATGAGCTGATCCGCGTGCAGAAGGAGGCGAACAATGCGCTGCTCGACCTGGAGGAGCTCGATGAAGAGGATCTTGTACGGATCAAGGCCATCTACCTGGCACTGGCCCGCAAGGAGCGGGAGGATCAAAATGCGGATTCCGCTCAGTGAAGCGCCTGCTCCAGATCGGCAATCAGGTCTTGAGCATCCTCCAAGCCAACGCTCAGCCGGATCAGGGTATCCGCGAGTCCATTCTTCAGTCTCTCTTCGCGCGGGATGCTGGCGTGCGTCATGCTCGCCGGATGACCGGATAAGGACTCCACGCCGCCGAGGCTCTCGGCCAACGAGAAGAGCTTGGTGCTGCTGAGCACGCGCGTGGCATCGGCCATGTTGTCGCCCTTGAGCGTGAAGCTGATCATGCCACCGAAGCCGCGCATTTGCTTCGCCGCCACGGCATGGTTGGCGTGCCTCGCGAAGCCGGGCCAATACACCTTGTCCACCTTGGGATGCTTCACGAGCCACTCTGCCACGACCTTGCCGTTCTCGCAGTGGCGCTGCATGCGCAGGTGCAGGGTCTTCAGGCCGCGCAGCACGAGGAAACAATCCTGCGGACCGG
>CAZFBP010000507.1:0-1577 GCA_964517255.1 uncultured Chryseobacterium sp. | reverse complement strand
ACTCCTCGAACTTCAGCGGACGGTTGTCCATCGCGCTGGGCAGCCGGAAGCCGTACTCCACCAGGTTCTTCTTGCGGCTTCGGTCACCGCCGTACATGGCACCGATCTGGCTCACCGTGACGTGGCTTTCGTCGATCACCATCAGGAAATCGTCCGGGAAGTAGTCCAGCAGGCAGAAAGGTCGTTGGCCTTGTTGGCGGCGGTCGAAGTAGCGGCTGTAGTTCTCGATGCCGCTGCAATAGCCCAGCTCGCGCATCATCTCCAGGTCGTAGTTCACGCGCTCCTCCAAGCGTTTCGCTTCGAGGTGCTTGCCGATCTCCTTGAAGAACTCCACCTGCTTCACCATGTCCTCCTGGATGGAGGCGATCGCGTCGTTCAGCGTTTCCTTGCTGGTAACGAAGATGTTGGCCGGGTATATCGGTGTCTCGTCCAACACCTCCAAGGTCTTTCCGTTCTCGATGGCGAAGCGTTCGATCTTCTCGATCTCGTCGCCCCAGAAGTGGATGCGCATTCCCTCGTCCGCGTAGGCGAGGTAGACCTCCACCACGTCACCCCGGACACGGAAGTTGCCCCTTGTCGGGTCGATATCCTGGCGGCTGTAAAGCGCGGAGACGAACTGGTGCAACAGCGCGTTGCGCGAGATCTTCTGTCCCTTATGCACATGGACCACGCTCTTGTGGAACTCCGCAGGGTTGCCGATGCCGTAAATGCAGCTCACGCTGGCCACCACTATCACATTGCGCCTTCCGCTCAGCAGCGCACTGGTGGTGCTCAGGCGCAGCTTCTCGATCTCGGAGTTGATGGAGAGGTCCTTCTCGATGTAGGTGTTTGATACCGGCAAATAGGCTTCCGGCTGGTAGTAATCGTAGTAGCTCACGAAGTACTCCACGCGGTCGTTCGGGAAGAAGTGCTTGAACTCACCGTAGAGCTGCGCGGCCAAGGTCTTGTTGTGGCTGAGGATCAGCGTGGGCCGGTCCAGCTGCGCGATCATGTTCGCGATGGTGAAGGTCTTGCCGGAGCCGGTGACACCCAGCAGCGTCTGGTACTGCACGCCTTCGCGGGCGCTTTCCACCAGTTGGCGGATCGCCTCGGGCTGGTCGCCGGTGGGCGTGAATTCGGAGATGAGCTCGAAGGGCATGGGGAAGTTGCAAAATTAACCGAGAGTTGGCAGCGGGCCGTTAGGGATGAGCAATGGGCAGATCGTCTCGCCCCGGCTCAAGTGAAGTTCCGTTACAGTCTGGATGAACGGCATCTCGCACGGCAGCTTGCAGGATGCTATCAGCGTCATGGATTAAGTATTGGGGAGTGGTTGCATGGGTCGCGCTCGCGGCATCGTGCCGGAACTGAGCCAAAGTGCATGCGGAGAAGGTGCAGCGCTACGAATTCCCGATCACCAACCTTTCGGACACCGCCTATCCGGACGATCCGGACATCGGCTACCGGGCAGAAGGCTACGCTTGGAAGTACTTCAGCACGGGATCGATCCACGAGCAGGACAGTGCCTTCGCGATCACTTTTCAGGGTTTGAACGGGGACCGCACGGCTTCACGCACCTTCAGCCGGACCCTGTAGTTCCG
>CAZFBP010000506.1:0-1583 GCA_964517255.1 uncultured Chryseobacterium sp. | reverse complement strand
ACGGCAAGTAGGGGTCGAGAATTCTCGACCCCTACATTGCCGCGCCAACAATACATACCATGAGAATCTCCGTCATCGGTGCCGGCCAAATGGGCAATGGCATCGCGCACGTCTTCGCGCAGAGCGGCCACCGCGTCACGCTCATCGACATCGCGCAAGCCGCCCTGGGCAAGGCCTTGACCACCATCGGCAAGAACATGGACCGGCAAGTGGCCAAGGGCGGCCTCACCGAGGACCAGAAGGCAGCAGCGCTCGCCGCCATCACCACCAACACCGACATGGCCGCAGGCGTGAAGGATGCCGAGTTGGTGGTCGAAGCCGCCACGGAGAACATCGACCTGAAGCTGCGCATCTTCAAGGACATCGATGCCAGCGCGCCAGCGAACTGCATCCTCGCCACCAACACCAGCAGCATCAGCATCACGCGCATCGCCGCCGCTACCAAGCGCCCCACGCAGGTGATCGGCATGCACTTCATGAACCCCGTGCCGGTGATGAAGCTCGTGGAGGTGATCCGCGGATACGACACTTCCGATAGCGTTACGAAGACCGTCGTTGACCTCAGCACCGCCATCGGCAAGGTGCCCGTGACCGTGAACGACTATGCAGGCTTCGTCTCGAACCGGATCCTGATGCCGATGATCAACGAGTCGATCCAGACCCTGTGGCAGGGCGTGGGCGGCGTTGCCGAGATCGACACCATCATGAAACTAGGCATGGCGCACCCCATGGGCCCGCTTCAGCTCGCCGATTTCATCGGCCTCGATACCTGCGTCGCGATCATGCGCGTGCTCCACGAGGGCCTGGGCGATTCGAAGTATGCCCCCTGCCCCTTGCTGGTGCAGATGGTGGCGGCGGGAAAGCTTGGCGTGAAGAGCGGCGAAGGCTTCTACCTGTACACTGCGGGCAGCAAGGACCTCGTGGTGGCACCGACGTTCAGCAAGTGATGCTTCGCGAAGCGCACGCTTCGGACATTCCCGCAATCCGCGCCATCGCTCACGCCGCGTGGCCCGTGGCGTACCGCACCATCCTCTCGCCAGCGCAATTGGCCTACATGCTGGAGCTCATGTACAGCGAAGCAGCGCTGCGCGAGCATATGACCGTGAAAGGCCATCGCTTCATCATCGCCGAGGACAAAGGCCAGCCGGTCGGCTTCGCCGGATTCGAACACGGGTACATGGGCCAGCATCGCACGCGACTGCACAAGCTCTACGTGCTGCCCGGAACGAAAGGCACTGGCGTGGGAGCGCAGCTATTGAGTGCGGTGGAACGGGCCGCCCGCGATGCTGGTGATGGCCAGGTTGAGTTGAACGTGAACCGCTACAACCCGAGCAAGGACTGGTACCTGAGGAGAGGATTCGTGATCGAGCGCGACGAAGTGCTCGACATCGGCCAAGGCTACGTGATGGACGATCACGTGATGGTGAAAGACCTGATCTGAGCCGCGTTCAATTGGTGCTCGCCCGATCCTGCGGCATGCCGTACTTCTTGTAGAGCCGCGCTTTCCGCTTCTCCAGGCGCGCTTGCGCCTTGGCCGTGCGCGCTGGCCTCACCGCAATGGCCAGTTCGCCGCGCTCGATGCG
>CAZFBP010000505.1:0-1583 GCA_964517255.1 uncultured Chryseobacterium sp. | reverse complement strand
CACAAGACACCGACGACATCCTCCGCGAGGTCACCGAGAAGGAGTACGCCTACGGTTTCGTCACGGACATCGAGAGCGAGAAGGCGCCCAAAGGCCTCAATGAGGACATCGTGCGCTTCATCAGCGCGAAGAAGAACGAGCCGGAGTGGATGCTGGAATGGCGGCTTGAAGCCTACCGCCTGTGGTTGAAGATGGAGGAGCCCAAATGGGCGCATGTGAACTATCCCAAGATCGACTACCAGAACGCGTACTACTACAGCGCGCCCAAGAAGAAGCCGCAGCTCAACAGCCTGGACGAGGCCGATCCCGAGCTGGTGAAGACCTTCGAGAAGCTGGGCATTTCGCTGGAGGAGCAGAAGCGGTTGGCCGGCGTGGCCGTGGACGTGGTGTTCGACAGCGTGAGCGTGAAGACCACCTTCCAAGCGGCACTGAAGGAGAAGGGCATCATCTTCTGCGCGTTCAGCGAGGCCGTGCATGAGCATCCCGAGCTGGTGAAGAAGTACCTCGGCAGCGTGGTCCCGCGCACCGACAACTACTTCGCTGCGCTCAACAGCGCCGTGTTCAGCGACGGCAGCTTCTGCTACATCCCGCCGGGCGTGCGCTGCCCCATGGAGCTCAGCACCTACTTCCGCATCAACGAGGCCATGACCGGCCAGTTCGAGCGCACGCTGCTGATCGCCGACGAAGGCGCCTACGTGAGCTACCTCGAAGGCTGCACCGCCCCCATCCGCGACGAGCACCAGCTGCACGCCGCCGTGGTGGAACTGGTGGCTTTGAAGGACGCCGAGATCAAGTACAGCACCGTCCAGAACTGGTACCCCGGCGACAAGGACGGCAAGGGTGGCATCTACAACTTCGTCACCAAGCGCGGCCTCTGCCTGGGCGAGCGCAGCAAGATCAGCTGGACGCAGGTGGAGACCGGCAGCGCCATCACCTGGAAGTACCCCAGCTGCGTGCTGAAGGGCGACAACAGCATCGGCGAGTTCTACAGCGTGGCGGTGACCAACAACCGCCAGCAGGCCGACACCGGCACCAAGATGGTCCACATCGGCAAGGGCACGAAGAGCACCATCGTGAGCAAGGGCATCAGCGCCGGCCTCAGCAACAACAGCTACCGCGGCCTGGTGAAGATCGGCCGGGGCGCGAAGGGTGCACGCAACTTCAGTCAGTGCGATTCGCTGCTGCTCGGCGACCGCTGCGGCGCGCACACCTTCCCGTACATCGAGAGCGAGAACCCGACGGCGATGGTGGAGCACGAGGCCACAACGAGCAAGATCGGCGAGGACCAGATCTTCTACCTCAATCAGCGGGGCATCGAGACGGAGAAGGCCGTGAGCCTGATCGTGAACGGCTACTGCAAGGAGGTGCTGAACCAGTTGCCGATGGAGTTCGCGGTGGAGGCGCAGAAGTTGTTGGCTGTAAGCCTTGAAGGATCTGTAGGATAGGAGTTTGGGCGTGCCCCCTCGCAAAAGCCTCGGGGTCGCGCTTTTCGCTGCTACTCCTCGCTCCTTCGTCGCTGCGGGGTATTCGCTTCAACTCTACACTTGCTCGCCTCGTGGATACATCATCTTCGAGGGAAGATT
>CAZFBP010000504.1:0-1590 GCA_964517255.1 uncultured Chryseobacterium sp. | reverse complement strand
TCAAGGACCGCGCGAACAAGGGCGAGATCATGGCGCTGGACCTGAAGACGCTGGAATACCGCTCACAAGTGAAGCCCAAGTTCGCCACCATGGACGCGGCAAAGAAGGAGGACGACCTGCGCAAGCGGATGACGATCCTTTACGACGGCAGCGACAAGGCCGGCGAGTTCTACCGCAAGAGCTTCCACGGATTGTTCGCGTACGTGAGCCATCGGATCCCCGAGATCACCGACGAGCTCTACAAGATCGACGATGCCCTGCGCGCCGGCTTCGGCTGGGAGTTGGGGCCGTTCGAGACCTGGGACGCGGTTGGTGTGAAGAAGGCAATGGACGCCATGAAGGCTGCGGGCATTGGGGTGTCACCATGGGTAGCCGAAATGCTTGCTGCGGGCCACACGTCCTTCTACAAGACCGAAGGCGGCAAGCGCATGTACTATGATGCGGCGAGCAAGAGCTACAAAGCGATCCCGCGTGCAGAAGGCGTGCTGGTGCTGTCGGATCTGCCCGAGAGCAGCATCGTCTGGAAGAACAGCCAGGCCGTGGTGCGCGATCTCGGCGACGGCATCCTGTGCGTGAGCTGGACGAGCAAGATGAACACCATCGGCGCGGAGGTGATCCAAGGCCTCAACAAGGCCATCGACCTTGCGGAAGGCGGCTACAAAGGCCTCGTGGTGTACAACGACGGCGCGAACTTTAGTGCGGGCGCCAACGTGGGCATGATCTTCATGATGGCCGTGGAGCAGGAGTACGACGACCTGGACATGGCCATCCGAACCTTCCAGAACACCATGATGCGCATGCGGCACAGCGCCATCCCCGTGGTGGCCGCGCCGCACCAGCTCGCACTAGGCGGTGGATGCGAATTGAGCATGCACGCCGACAAGGTGGTAGCACACGCCGAGACCTACATGGGTCTCGTGGAATTCGGTGTGGGCGTGATCCCCGGCGGCGGCGGCAGCAAGGAGTTCGCGCTGCGCCTCAGCGACGATCTGCACGAGGGCGACATGCGCATCAACCGTTTCCGCGATCGCTTCCTCACCATCGGTCAGGCCAAGGTGGCCACCAGCGGGCATGAGGCATTCGCACTCGGCTACCTGCGCGAAGGCCAGGACGAAGTGATCGTGAGCCGCCAACATCAGCTTGCCCACGCCAAAGCCTGCGCGCTGGATATGGCCAACAAAGGCTACACCCAGCCACCGATGCGCAAGAATATCAAGGTGCTCGGCAAGGAAGCGCTGGGCATCGTGTACGTAGGCGCCAACAGCATGCAGAGCGGCAACTACATCAGCGAACACGACACCCTGATCTCGCAGAAGCTGGGCTACGTGCTGGCCGGTGGGGACCTGAGCGAGATCACGGAAGTGAGTGAGCAGTACTTGTTGGATCTGGAGCGGAAGGCGTTCCTGGAGCTCTGTATGCAACGCAAGACGCTCGAAAGGCTTCAGTCAATTATCACAACTGGTAAGGTGCTTCGCAACTGATGAACGCGGTGAAACATAGCGTTAGTTGTTTGGGCGTGCCGGCTCGAAGACTCGCCGTCGCGCTTTCCGCTGCAAGTCCTCGCTCGTTCCTCGCTGTGGGCTTTCCGCT
>CAZFBP010000503.1:0-1594 GCA_964517255.1 uncultured Chryseobacterium sp. | reverse complement strand
CCTCCGCCACGTCGAATTCGCTCGGCCGCTTCGCCACAGCACGCGCCGCCGTTCTGCGCAGCTGGCTGGGCCGCAGCCGCGCATAGGTGGCGGGTGGTTCTGCAACTACGTTTGGTGATGCGGTCTTGCGCTTGGCCATGGTTCCCTGGTATAGCCCAAAACTACGGCACGGCCGCACGTGGTCGCGCGCGCCTCAATTCTTGTTGTAGCCGTGCTCCCGGCTCCCCAGCACCTCCTTCCAATGGCTCTCCCGCGCGTCTATCTCCGCATCGCTGGTCTGGAAGTCGGCGATCTCCAGGATGGCGAACTGGAAATGCTCCAGGTACTCCGGCGGGTTGGTGCCCAGCAGTTCGCGCAGCTCCTTGTTGCCGCCGTGGCCTGACCCTACGTAGGCACACCACCGTTGCCATAGGCCGCTCTCCCCATCGGCCTTGCCCACATACTGCTTACCGGTGTGCCGGTCGGTGATGAGGTAGATACCCTTCACATTGCTGAGGGCGTGTTTCCAGCTCGGCAATTCCTGTTGCACAATGGTCTTCAGCTTGGCGTAGGGAATCCGCGTCCAGTTGAAGCCGGGGAACTCCTCGATGCGCATGCGCTCCGGCAGGATGGCCAGCAGATCGAAGGCACCACCATCCTCGGCACCCCAACGGTAAGAGGCCCGTGCATCCCGCTCATGGGCCACGATCACCCGACCGATCCACTCCTCATGGCCGGGCACAAGCTCCGTGAGGTAACGGTAGAGCTGCTTCTCCTCCAGCCAGTCGTGGCCAAGCACCTTCCAAACGCCAGCGAACAGCCAGCGCCCGCGCTCCGGCAATTGGATCAGGCTGACGATGTGCTCGCACTCGAAGTTCTTCTGGCGCTGCCACTCCTGCCATTCCTGGAACCAGCCATCGTAGTAGGCCTGCAGCGGTGAGTCCGCGATCAGGGTGGCCAGGTGCACCTTGTAATTCTTCATGTTCAGCTGTACGTGGTTGGCGAGGAGGAAGGCGATGAGTTTCATTGTAGGACCAAAATGGCGTTCATCCTGCACGTCGTCGCTCCATAAGCCCAGCAAAGAACTTCCTTGATTCGACCTTCACATCAGGGGCCTTCGTTATGGCGCGCACGTGTGCAAGGTCGCCGTTGGGAACGATTGATGAATGGATGTCATCCGCTGTCGAGGCAGACCAGGACTCCAGGCTCCATGTATCCTCCTTGCACACAACCCAACGAAGCCCCCACTTGAGTGAGCCGAGCGGTTCTATCACCTGACCGCCGGAAATGACACAGAACCACAGCCTGAACTGGATGGCGAACTCGAACCGGGTCCATTCTTGCTCCAACCCTTTGTATGGAGCATCACGGAATGATGGGGTGGTAACAGGTTCACCCCCGTTCTTGCTCCATTGTCTGTTCGCGAGGTCGAAGTAATCATAGAACGCACCCTCCTTGCCATCGCGCAATTCCACCTTCGATCGGTAGCTCCAGATTCCGTGTGCACTTTCAACCTTAAGGTTGTGCTCTTGTACTTCTTGTATTGATGCGATCCGGATGGTATCAGGTAGGGCATTGAACGTCACATCAAGGTCAAGACCACCGCGATCGTGCG
>CAZFBP010000502.1:233-1596 GCA_964517255.1 uncultured Chryseobacterium sp. | reverse complement strand
GCGGTCCGCACCGTGGAAGCCCTTGCCGATCACACCATTGCCTTCACCGGTTTGAAGGATGGCCAGCACACTTTCGAGTGGAAGCTTGGGCAGGAGTTCTTCCAAGCCGCCCATGAGGAGGAGTTCCGTGGCGGCGATGTGCTCGTGAGCGTGATACTGGATAAGTCCCCGACCCTGCTCGTGGCGCACATCCGCGCGCGCGGCACGGTGAGCACTACCTGCGACCACTGCGCGATGCCCTTCGAGATGCCCATTGCCGGGGAGCAGCGCCAAGTCTTCCAGCTTCACGGAGAGGCCGACCCAGACGACGACGAGCTGGTGACCTTGGATGCCAAGGCCCACAGCATCAACCTCACGCACTACATCTACGAGTGCCTGCGCCTGGCATTGCCGGCGCGCCATGTGCATCCCGAGGGGCAATGCGACCCGGAAGTGGATGCCGTGCTGAACAGGCACGCCATCGCGCACGAACCCGTCCCCGACCCGCGCTGGGACGCCCTGAAGAACCTGAAGGAAAAGTAGCCCGCAAGGCCCAACACGACCCGCCATGCCCAATCCGAAACGCCGATTCAGCCACACCCGTACGGCCAGCCGCCGAAGCACCTACAAGGCCTCGGCCCCCACGCTCAGCACCGATAGCGCCACCGGCGCCACCCACCTGCGCCACCGCGCCCATTGGGACGGGGACAAGCTCTTCTACAGGGGCCGCGTGGTAGTGGATAAGTCAGCCAGCGAGTAGATCATAGTGCTTCCGCCTCGATGAGGATCGGAGTGGACATCATGGGCAGCGACCACGGTCCGGTCGTTCCCATTCGTGCTGCCTTGATGGCGGCCAAGGAGCTACCCGCCGATGCGCGCCTGGTGCTCATCGGCAACGCGCAAACGATCGCGGAAGTGATCGCGGCCGAAGGCGGTGATGCGTCTGCCTTCGACATCGTGGGCAGCGAGGACGACATCACCTTCCAGGACAACCCCACGCGCGCGCTGCAGGCCAAGCCCAGGAGCAGCATCAGCATCGGCTTCCACCTGCTGAAGGAAGGGAAGCTCGATGCCTTCGCCAGCACCGGCAACACCGGCGCCATGCTGGTGGGCAGCATCTTCAGCGTGAAGCCGATCCCCGGCGTGATCCGCCCGTGCATCCCCAGCGTGGTGCCCAAGGAGAACGGCAGCTACGGCATCCTGGTGGACGTGGGCGCCAACGCCGACTGCAAGGCCGATGTGCTCGCGCAGTTCGGCCTGCTGGGGTCGATGCTGGCCAAGCACGTGTACCACATCGCCGATCCGAAAGTGGGCCTGCTCAACATCGGCGAGGAAGAGAAGAAGGGCGATCTGCTCCGGCAGGCCACCTTCGAGCTGATGCGCG
>CAZFBP010000502.1:0-223 GCA_964517255.1 uncultured Chryseobacterium sp. | reverse complement strand
CCAATACCACTTCATCGGCAATGTGGAGGGGCGCGACCTCTTCAATGGCAAGGCCGATGTTTACGTGACCGATGGCTTCACGGGCAACGTGGTGCTGAAGTCGGTGGAGGCCTTCCACGACCTGTTGGAGAAGCGTGGCGTTCATGAGCCCTTCTTCGACCGCTTCAACTACGAGAACTACGGCGGCCTGCCCGTACTGGGCGTGAACGGAAACGTGATCATC
>CAZFBP010000501.1:0-1597 GCA_964517255.1 uncultured Chryseobacterium sp. | reverse complement strand
ACGGTGACGGTGCTGCCACCGCCGTGGCCTTCTTCTTCGCCGAGGCCATGGCCTTCTTCTTCACCGGAAACCGCACTGCCGCCGCAGGAGGCGAGCGCAACGGTGAGCATGAACAGGATGAGGAATTGCGGGAAACGCGTGATGGCGCGTTGAATGATCTGCGTTTTCATGGCTATGCTGGCTTAGAGCCCGTTGAGGGCACGGAGGTGGAGGACGGTGAGGGCGAGCTCGTAACGCACGCGCAGGTGCTCGGCGTTGAGTTGGAAGGCCTGCTCGATGCCTTGGGTGAACTGGAAATAATCGGCTTCGCCCGCGCGGTAGGCGCGTTGTGCATCATCGCGCAGCGTTTCCGCCAATGCTGCGCCGGTGCTCTCGTAGTAGGCGAGGCTTTCGCGCAGTTGGGCGAGCTGTGCTTGCGTGCTGGCGCGTTCGCTGATGCGTTGTCGCCGTGCGGCTTCCAGTTCCTGCGCGGCGATCTCGCTGCGCAGGCGCGCTGCCGTGGTTCGTCCGCCTTGTCCGCTGCCGGGCAGGGGTATCGACGCGCCGATGAGATAACCGCTGAACGGTGCGTTGCCATCGAAGGTCTGGTAGAAGCCGCCGCCTTGCAAGCTGGGTGCCCATTGGCTGCGCTGCAATTTCCATTCGGCCTCGGCCACTTGCGCGCGTTGTTCCATGGAGAGCAACAGCGGGTCGTTGCCTCCGCCGGGATCGGGCGCTCGCGCGGTGTTCAATAACTCATCGGTGATGGGTGCCGCACCATTGAGGGTGCCGGTCCACCGTTCCACTTCGGCTTGGTAGGCCACCAGATCGGCCTGTGCCTGGCGCAAGCGCACCTTCACTTGCTCGGCGCGACTTTGCGCGCTGGTCTTCTCCAATCTGCCGGTCTCGCCAAGCTCGAAGCGTTTGGTGGCGAACGCGGCCATCGAAGAGTAGGCGCTATCGAGTCCTTGCAGGATGTGCACTTGTTCCAGTCCCATGGCCCATTGCAAGTAGGCGCCGCCCGCGCTTTCCTTCACGTAAGCGGATGTGTTGAGCTTCTCGTTCTCCGCCAGTCGCAGGCTTTCCTTCAGGTAGGCCGAGCGGCGTGCGATCGTGGTAGGGAAAGCGAAACCCGTGGTGGCTTGCAGGTTGATGTCCGAGCGGTAAGGGCCCTGTATCTGGCCCTGCATGAATTGCGCGTTCAGCGGTTGCAGGTTGAACGCCGTGCCTCGCAGGGCATCCTGTTCCTGCACGCTGAGTTCGGCGGACGTCATGCTGGGATGCGTTCGTAGCGCACGTGCGATCACGGTATCCATCGGGATAGGACCCTGTGCGTTCGCGCTTTCGCCAACGAAGAGCAGCAGCAACGTGGCAACAATGAGCGGTGCCGTCGTTGTTCCGCCTCCATCATTGTTGCGCTTCTTGCCAGCGCCCATGAAGAGGAGGTAGAGCACAGGCAGTACCATGAGCGTGAGCGCTGTGGCGGTGATCAAACCACCGATCACCACGGTGGCCAGTGGCCGCTGCACTTCGGCGCCCGCGTTGCCGCTGAGGGCCATGGGCAGGAAACCGAGCGAGGCAACGCAGGCCGTCATCAACACAGGACGCAGGCGGATGC
>CAZFBP010000500.1:0-1598 GCA_964517255.1 uncultured Chryseobacterium sp. | reverse complement strand
GGGGCTGCGCGGGTGGAAGGGCGTCTCCTCGTTCTGCGCATGCGGACGCACGCCGCCGTAGAGCTCGGAGGTGGAGGCCTGGTAGAACTTGGTCTTCTTCTCGAGGCCCAGGATGCGGATGGCCTCCAGGAAGCGGAGCGTGCCGATGCCGTCGGCGTTGGCCGTGTACTCGGGCATCTCGAAGCTCACGTGCACGTGGCTCATGGCGGCGAGGTTGTAGATCTCGTCCGGCTGGATCTGCTGCACCAGGCGCAGGCAGTTCACACTGTCGGTGAGGTCGCCGTAGTGCAGGTGGAAGGGACGGCCTTTCTCGTGCATGTCGTGGTACAGGTGGTCGATGCGGTCGGTGTTGAAGAGCGAGCTGCGCCGCTTGACGCCGTGCACCTCGTAGCCCTTGTTCAACAGCAGTTCGCTCAGGTACGCGCCGTCCTGACCGGTGACACCGGTGATGAGGGCGACCTTGCGCTTCTTTCCGCTCGACTTCGTGCTTTTCTTGGCCATGGGATCGGGGCGACGTTCGATCGCCCGTGGTTTTGGTTGTTCAGTGGACGATGAACCAGTTGTTCACCAAGGATTCCTTGTTGTAGCGCAGGGGGCCTCCGGTGGTGATGTCGTCCACGGTGCGGCCGGCCTCGTGGGCGATGGCGTGACCGGCGGCGCTGTCCCACTCCATGGTGGGGGCGTAGCGCGGATAGGCGTCGGCGCTGCCTTCGGCCACCAGGGCGATCTTCAGCGCGCTGCCCATGCTGGTGAGGGCCACCTCACCATGCCGGGCGCGCATGCGGTCGATGTAGGCCTCGGTCTCGGGGCTCGCATGGCTGCGGCTGGCCACGATGGTGAAGGGGCGTTGGGGCATGGGCAGGGGCAGGCGCTCGGCCTGTGCGGCGAGTTCATACGGGGATGAGCTGCCGCGGGTTGCCGCCTGCTGCAACCGATGGGCGCCGCCGCCGGGCCAGGCGAAGTACAGCAGGTCCTTCACCGGCACGTAGAGCACCCCGGCGATGGGCCGCGCGGCGCCCAGGCTGCCGGCAGGAAGCCCGTCGCGCTCCATCAGCGCGATGTTCACCGTGAACTCGCCGTTGCGCTTGATGAACTCCTTGGTGCCGTCGAGCGGGTCCACGAGCCAGTAGCGGTGCCAGCGCTGGCGCTCCTCCACGGGCAGCGTCCTCCCCTCCTCGCTGAGCACGGGCAGTGCGGTGGCGGACAGGGCGCTCACGATGGCCTGGTGGGCGCGGCGGTCGGCCTCGGTGAGGGGCGAACGGTCGTCCTTCAGTTCCACGGCGATGGTGCCGGCGTACACCTCGAGGATCGCGCGGCCTGCATCGAACGCGGCGGCGATCGCCGGACCGAGCAGGTCACCGGGGGCCGTGTGCTGCATCGGGGGCCAAAGGTAGCCGCGCCCGAAGCGGGTGTTCCGCGGCGTCGGGCCGTTCCATCAACAGCGCGTGTGCACGGCGGCCTCAGGGGCGCGCGATGCGCGAGCGGTACATCTCGTGGAGCTCCTCCTGCACGTTGTCCAGGGCGATGGCGCGCCCATCGATGAAGGCGTGGCGCACGGCGTTGGTGCGCATGTCGAGCGCATCACCGGACGACAGGAA
>CAZFBP010000499.1:297-1603 GCA_964517255.1 uncultured Chryseobacterium sp. | reverse complement strand
AGCTCTGGCTGTGGTTGGGGTTGATGGTGATCAGGTGCAGGCGCGTGCGCTTGCCCTTCGCATCGAAGTTGAAGACGAGGCTGTCCTTGCTCAGACCGATGTAGCTGCCGATCTCCTTCTGCAGGCGTGCGGTCTCCAGGTTGCGGTCCTTGCTCATGCGCAGCGTTATGGCTGCGAAGGTACCCGCTAGGGCGAGCCGCCGACTCAATGACGGTCTGCCTCCGGTCCAGAGCCCTTCAAGGCTGCACCCAAGCCCGCTGGATCACTGCAGGCCGTCCATCGCCGAACTCACTGCGCAGGAGATAGGGACCTGCGCTGAGGCCCGATGCATCAAGCGTGGCGCGGCCACCGGCGATCACCACTTGCTGCACCCGCGTTGTCCGCCCCAGCGCGTCGAGCCATGCGACGGAGCATGGCCCGTCTGCGCCGGGCAGCAGCAGCTCGCATTGCGCGCTCAGCGGGTTCGGAACGATGCGCGGCGCGCCTGGGGTGCCAGCTCTGGCAGTGGAGAGCGATATGTCGTCATGGTAGCGCTTCATGAATGAGGGCAGCCACCACATGGGCGTACCGGTGTTGAATCCTTCCACCACATAAGCGCAATCAGGCGCGGGGAGATTGGGTTGAGCGATCACACCCAGGTGCGGCACCCATGGATCGTGCGCGATGTAGATGCGGCCATCTGGCGCAAGCCCCAGAGCGGTGACCGCCGTCGGGGAAGTTGTAATCCCGGGGCCATCGATGAACGCGGAGTCCAACAATATCCGGCTTGCAAGCACGTCGTTGGCCCATAGGTCATATTGAAACAGGCGTGTTGAGAATGCTCCGAACGCGACCTGCTGCATGGACATTTTATCCGCTACGTACAGGAAGCGCCCACTCGGACTGAACTCCACGCCACGCACCCGACCCAGGCTGGTAAAGGTGAGCTGGTGGACTATGGACCCCGTGGCATCATCAAAGCTGAAGAGTTCGACCAGCGAGATGTTATCAGCCGTCGTTGACCAGCGGTGGGAAACGTTCATGAATTGATCGCCTTGGACCGTGAAGCAAACCTCTCCTGCCCAATCGTTGGGAGGCGGAGCCGTTCCCGTTTGGCTTACAACGGGCGGTTCGGTGATGCCAACGGCCGTGATGCGGTAGGCATGGTAGGTATTCAGGCCGAGCAATTGCCCTACGAACCAATAGTCGATGCCGTTGCCGTGCGGGACCACCATGCGCTTCTCACACGCGTCCTCCATGAACCAGGTGTAGCCGGTGTCAAGAACCGCAGGCACATCGCCCGGCCCGCCCACGAAGAGGCGCAGGA
>CAZFBP010000499.1:0-287 GCA_964517255.1 uncultured Chryseobacterium sp. | reverse complement strand
TGTACTGGAAGCGGGGGAGGGGAAGGGAGTCTTCGAGCGGTTACAAAGAAGGCTCCATCTGAATCGCTGGGGCGAGGCACGAAGAGGTTCTCCTGAGAGCCGTAGTAGTTGCCCGGTGGCCAAGCAGGGGTGCCCGCCAGCAATTGGTGATCGGCATCGACCAACTGGGTGGCACCGTTGTGAGCCATATAAACCCGCAGTTGCGCGTTCGCGGGGGCGCTCAAGCTGGCTCGGGGCGTTGCGAATGGTGCTTCCGAGACGAGTGCCGGTTCGCCAGTGGCGAACGA
>CAZFBP010000498.1:0-1604 GCA_964517255.1 uncultured Chryseobacterium sp. | reverse complement strand
TTCGACAACTGGTCCGGAAGCGCTTCAAATACCTCGGCATGATGGGCAGCGTGGAGAAGATCAGGAAGCTCTTGGCGGATATGCGGAAGGATGGCTTCTCCGAAGAGGAAATTGCGCGGATCCGCACTCCGATCGGGCTGCCGATCAACAGCAAGACCCCGGAGGAGATCGCGGTGAGCATTGCGGCGGAGATCATCGGGGTGAAGAACAGTTGACCCGTTGTTAGTTGTCCGTTGCCTGTTATCAGTTGTCAGTTGTTAGGCTGGGCGCGTGTTTCCGCGCGTTGTGGCTTATACCGGAGTTTCGGATGCTACAGCATGGAGGCGGGCCGGGAGGCCCTAAGTAGAACGCACTCGGCAAAAAGCCGAGCGCGTGCGCATGTAGCGCATCCGCTGGCCAAAAGCGCCCCTGACAACTGACAGCTAACAACTGACAACTAAACCCAACATGCAAAAAGCCCCGGGATCTCCGAGGCTTTCGCATAGGACATAAGACAGTCCCGCATAAGACAGCTCCTACACGTCCAACTTCGCGTAAACCGCGTTCTTCTCGATGAATTCGCGGCGCGGGGGCACTTCATCCCCCATCAACATGCTGAAGATGCGGTCGGCCTCGCCGCCGTTCTCGATCGTTACCTGGCGCAGGGTGCGTGTTTCGGGGTTCATGGTGGTCTCCCAGAGCTGTTCGGCGTTCATTTCGCCGAGGCCCTTGTAGCGCTGCGCGTGAACGCTGGCGTCCTTGCTGGCACCCTTCATGCGCTCGATGGTGCGGTCGCGCTCCTCATCGCTCCAGCAGTAGACGGCTTCCTTGCCCTTCTTCACCTGATAGAGCGGTGGCGTGGCGATGTAGACGTAGCCATTCTCGATCAGCTCCTTCATGTAGCGGTAGTAGAAGGTGAGGATGAGCGTTTGGATGTGGCTGCCGTCCACGTCGGCGTCGCACATGATGATCACCTTGTGGTAGCGGAGCTTGTCCATGTTCAGTGCCTTGCTGTCCTCCTCGGTACCGATGTGGACGCCCAGCGCGGTGTAGATGTTCCGGATCTCCTCGTTCTCGTAGATCTTGTGGACCATGGCCTTCTCCACGTTCAGGATCTTGCCTCGCAGCGGCAGGATGGCCTGGAACTCGCGGTTGCGACCTTGCTTGGCCGTTCCACCAGCGGAATCGCCCTCAACGAGGAAGATCTCGCTCAAGGCGGGGTCCTTGCTCTGGCAATCGGCGAGCTTTCCGGGGAGGCCCATGCCGCTCATCGCCCCTTTGCGCTGCACCATTTCGCGGGCCTTGCGGGCGGCGTGGCGGGCAGTGGCGGCAAGGATCACCTTGTCCACGATCTGCTTGGCATCCTTGGGGTGCTCTTCGAGGTAATTCTCGAGCATCTCGCTCACCGCATTATCCACGGCACCCACCACCTCGCTATTGCCGAGCTTGGTCTTGGTCTGGCCCTCGAACTGGGGCTCCTGCACCTTCACGCTGATCACGCAGGTGAGGCCCTCGCGGAAGTCATCACCGGCGATCTCGAACTTCAGGTTCTTGGTGGCCCCGCTGTTGTCGGCGTACTTCTTCAGGGTACGGGTAAGGCCGCGCCGGAAGCCGGCAAGGTGCGT
>CAZFBP010000497.1:0-1605 GCA_964517255.1 uncultured Chryseobacterium sp. | reverse complement strand
CGGTGCATCGCTCCGCGGCCGATAGGAGAGGATGCCCATGCCATCCAGCTCCTTCAGCGAGGCGATGAACCGCTCCATGGCGATGCCGGCCAGTCGCGCCAGCCGTGCCTCATCGATCAGGGTAGCCTCCTCGAAGAGGCCGCCGTGCGCGCGCAGCAGCGCCTCCATCACCGGGCCCAAACGCGCATCGTTCACGCGCATGCGATGGACGCTCGCCGGTTCCGTTACGATCATCGCCCGCGAAGGGCTGTGCGCGCCTTCACTGAGAGCGAATTGCCCATCGAGTTCCAAGGCCTTGAGCGCATTGGCCACAATGCCCGCGCGCAGTCCGGTGCGCTGTGTCAGCGCGGGGAAGTCGATCGCGTACGCCTCATTCAGCCCGGATCCCATGGCAATGCCATGCTGATCGGCGAAGGCTTGATGCACCCGGCGCACCTGATCCAATGTGGGGTAGCTGTCTCGCAGCCGCTCGCGTGCGCGTTCGGCATCGCCCGGACCGGTGAGCAGGAAGGCCCATGACGCGGTGCCGTCGCGGCCCGCGCGCCCGGCCTCCTGGTAGTAGCTCTCCAGATCGGGCGGCGGCTCCAGGTGGATCACCGTGCGCACATCAGCCTTGTCGATGCCCATGCCGAAGGCGTTGGTGGCGGCCACGCAGCGGATGCGGCCCTCGGTCCAGTTCCGCTGGATGCGGTCGCGCTCCGTACTGCCGAGGCCCGCGTGATAGGCCGCGGCGCCGATGCCGTGATGCGCGAGCAGCTGCGCGATGCGCACCGTGGCCTTTCGCTCGCGCGCATATACGATAGCCGAGCCGGGCACTTCGCGCAGGATGCGCAGCAGGCGGCCGGTGCGGTCCTCGCCATGGCTCACCCAGAGTGCGAGCTCCGGCCGCGCGAAGGAGCCGCGCATGAGGCGGCCATCAGTGAACTCGAGCTGCGCCATGATGTCGGCCGCCACGGCAGGCGTGGCCGAGGCGGTGAGCGCGAGCACGGGCACGCCGGGCACCAGAGAGCGGATCTCAGCGATGCGGCGGTACGCGGGCCGGAAGTCGTGGCCCCATTGCGAGATGCAGTGCGCCTCGTCAACAGCGATGAGGCCGAGGGGCAAGCGCGGCAGCCGCGCATGCATGATCTCCGTGCCCAGGCGTTCCGGTGACACATAGAGGAAGGCGAGTTTGTCGAGCGCAGCCGCCTCCAGCGCATTGTCAATCTCCGCCGCGCGCATGCCCGCCACAAGCGCACGCGCCGCAATGCCCCGCCGCTTAAGGCCTTCCACCTGGTCCTTCATCAAGGCGATCAGCGGTGAGACCACCAGGCAGAGCCGGCCCATGCACAGCGCGGGCACCTGGTAGCAGATGCTCTTGCCGCCGCCGGTGGGCAGCAGCGCCAACGTGTCCTTGCCCTGCAGCGCACGCCCGATGATCTGCTCCTGGCCGGGCCGGAACGAGGCATGGCCCCAATGCGCCTGGAGCACTTCAAGCGGTTCGCGCGTTTCTCGTTGGCCTTTCATCTGTTGATAAGCGCTTCATCGGGGGCCGTTACATTGCGCCGTCCGCGCGAGCGGCCCTCTAAATTTGAACCGGGTCCTCGAACCAACAAGCGCATGATC
>CAZFBP010000496.1:344-1609 GCA_964517255.1 uncultured Chryseobacterium sp. | reverse complement strand
CTGCTCATTCCCATGGCGCTCGTGTTCACGCTGGGCTTCTGGCTGAAGCGCATGCGCCTGGCATGGACCATCTTCGGCGTGATGACCGTGGGCTTCATGCTGCTGCTCACCGGCGTGGTGTTGCTGGAGAGTGCGGGCAACCCGGCGATCGCGCAGCTCGGCGTTATTCAGCCCGCAGGCAGTATGGAAGGCAAGGAAGTGCGCTTCGGTGCCGAGGCAAGCGCACTGTGGGGCGTGAGCACCACCGCCACCAGCAACGGCAGCGTGAACGCCATGCGCGATAGCATGACACCACTGACCGGTGGCATCCTCATGCTCGACATGTTCATCAACGCCTTCTACGGCGGCGTGGGCGTGGGCTTCCTCAACTACTACGTGTTCCTCATCATCGCGGTGTTCATCGCAGGGCTGATGGTGGGCCGCACACCCGAGTTCCTCGGCCGCAAGGTGGAAGCGCGAGAGATGAAGATCGCCACGATGATCGCACTGCTGCATCCTTTCCTCATCCTGGTGGGAACGGCGATCGCCAGCTACGCGGTGGCGCATGCGCCCACGGCCGCGTGGGATGCAGCGCCGCGGTCCTGGCTGAACAGCCCCGGTGCGCACGGTTTCAGTGAGATGCTGTATGAGAATGCCAGTGCGGCCGCCAACAACGGCAGCGGCTTCGAGGGGCTCGGCGACAACAACTTCTTCTGGAACTTCATGACCGGGCTGATCCTGATCCTCGGCCGTTTCCTGCCCATCATCGGTCCGCTGGCCATCGCTGGCCTGCTGGCCGCGAAGAAGGCGGTGCCCGAAGGCGGCGGCACCCTCCGCGCGGACACCTTCACCTTCGGCGGGCTCACGTTCGCGCTGATCTTCATCCTGGCCGCGCTCAGCTTCTTCCCGGCATTGGCCATCGGGCCGCTGGCTGAGTACTTCTCACCGCCCTTCTGATCCGGAACGCGCATGGAAAGCACAACCACCTCCCTCTTCCCGCGCGAGCAGGTGCGCGAAGCGCTCGCGCAGAGCTTCGTGAAGCTCGATCCGCGCATCATGCTGCGCAACCCGGTGATGCTCACCGTGGAGCTGGGCACGCTCATCATGTTCTTCGTCACCCTTTACAGCTTCGTCGCCACGGACGGCGCGCAGGGCAGCGCGGGCTACAACCTGGCGGTCCTCCTCATCCTCTTCATCACGCTGCTCTTCGCCAACTTCGCCGAAGCCATCGCCGAAGCGCGCGGCAAGGCCCAGGCCTCGAGCCTGCGCAAGCTGCGCGAGGACAC
>CAZFBP010000496.1:0-334 GCA_964517255.1 uncultured Chryseobacterium sp. | reverse complement strand
GCATCCGCGGCAGCGAATTGCGCAAGGGCGATGCGTTCGTGGTGAATTCCGGTGAGACCATTCCCACCGACGGTGAGATCATCGAGGGCCTGGCGAGCATCGACGAGAGCGCCATCACCGGCGAGAGCGCGCCCGTGATCCGGGAAGCGGGCGGCGACCGCAGCAGCGTGACCGGCGGCACGCGTGTGCTCAGCGACCGCATCGTGGTGCGTGTCACCGGCGATCCCGGCAGCAGCTTCCTGGACCGAATGATCGCGCTGGTGGAAGGTGCCAGCCGCCAGAAGACCCCCAACGAGATCGCGCTCACCATCCTGCTCGCGGGCTTCACGCTCGT
>CAZFBP010000495.1:0-1612 GCA_964517255.1 uncultured Chryseobacterium sp. | reverse complement strand
GCGCTCAACAAGAGCAACGAGGTCTTCAACTTCCTGGAGAGCATCAGCAACAAGTACGGCATCGGCTTCTGGAAGCCCGGCGCGGGCATCATCCACCAGGTGATGCTGGAGAACTACGCCTTCCCCGGCGGCATGATGATCGGCACCGACAGCCACACGGTGAACGCCGGCGGCCTGGGCATGGTGGCCATCGGAGTCGGTGGCGCGGACGCCTGCGATGTGATGAGCGGCCTGCCCTGGGAGCTCAAGTTCCCCAAGCTCATCGGCGTGAAGCTCACCGGCAAGCTCAATGGCTGGACCGCCCCCAAGGACGTGATCCTGAAGGTGGCCGGCATCCTCACCGTGAAGGGCGGAACGGGCGCCATCGTGGAGTATTTCGGCCCCGGTGCCGAAAGCATGAGCTGCACCGGCAAGGGCACCATCGCCAACATGGGCGCTGAGATAGGCGCCACTACCAGCACCTTCGGCTACGACGACAGCATGCGCCGCTACCTGAAGGCCACCGGCCGCGCCGAGGTGGCCGCCATGGCCGACAAGATCGCGGCCGACCTCACCGGCGACCCCGAGGTGTACGCCGAACCGGCGAAGTACTTCGACCAGGTGATCGAGATCGACCTCAGCACCCTGAGCCCGCACCTCAACGGCCCCTTCACACCTGACCTGGCCACGCCGGTGAGCATGATGAAGGAGAAGGCCGCCAAGAACGACTGGCCCACCGACATCGAGTGGGCGCTGATCGGTTCCTGCACCAACAGCAGCTACGAGGACATCAGCCGCGCGGCCAGCGTCGTGGCCGACGCGGTGAGCAAGGGGGTGAAGCCGAAATCCCACCTGGGCATCAACCCCGGGTCCGAGCAGGTGCGCTACACCATCGAGCGCGACGGTTTCATCGAGACTTTCGAGAAGAGCGGCGCCACCATCTTCACCAACGCCTGCGGCCCGTGCATCGGCCAGTGGGCGCGCGAGGGCGCCGACAAGCAGGAGAAGAATTCCATCGTCCACAGCTTCAACCGCAACTTCGCCAAGCGCGCCGACGGCAACCCCAACACGCACGCCTTCGTGGCCTCGCCCGAGATGGTGGCCGCCATCGCCATCAGCGGCAAGCTCACCTTCGATCCCGTTCACGACACCCTCACCAACGATAAGGGCGAGCAGGTGAAGCTGGCCGAGCCCACGGGCTGGGAACTTCCGCCGAAGGGTTTCGCCGTGGAGGACAACGGCTACCAAGCGCCCGCCGAGGATGGCAGCAAAGTGGAGGTGGTGGTGAAGCCCGACAGCCAGCGCCTGCAATTGCTACAGCCTTTCCCCGCGTGGAACGGCAGGAACATCACCGATGCGGTGCTGCTGATCAAGGCGAAGGGCAAATGCACCACCGACCACATCAGCATGGCCGGCCCGTGGCTGCGCTACCGCGGGCATTTGGACAACATCAGCAACAACACGCTCATCGGCGCCATCAACGCATTCAATGGTGAAGCGGACAAGGTGAAGAACCAGCTCACCGGCGAGTACGGCGCGGTGCCTGCGACGCAGCGCGCCTACAAGGCCGTCGGCGTGTCCAGCATCGTGGTGGGCGACCAGAACTACGGCGAGGGCAGCAGCCGTGAGCATG
>CAZFBP010000494.1:0-1616 GCA_964517255.1 uncultured Chryseobacterium sp. | reverse complement strand
CGTTGCTCTCGGTGCCGCCCGCGCCGCTGGTGATCTGCACCACGGCGCTCAGGGGATCCTCTTCGGCGCTGAGCATGTTCTTGAACTCGAGCTCCTCCAGCGCATCCGATGCTTTCTTGAACTGCGCTTCCAATTCCTCCTCGCTCACCTCCTTCGCCTTCCAGAACTCGAACATCACCCCCACGTCGTCGATCTCGCGCTTCACTTCTTCCCAGAGTGCCACCCATCGTTTCAGCTCGCGGATCTTGTGCATCACCGCCTTCGCCTTCTTGGCGTCGTTCCAAAAGTCTGGGTCGTGGGTGTACTTCTCCTCTTCCAGGATGCGGCCGCGCTTGTCCTCGATGTCGAGGTAGCCTTTAAGGGCTTCGAGCCGCTCGATCAGGCCGGTGACCTTGTCTATCGTGATCATTGAGGCCGCGAAAGTAGTCGGCAAGGTTGAGGGTTGCAGGCGGCTTGGGCTATTCCAGCCCTTTGGATACCGCTTCTACCTCTTGCATCGAAAACCCTCGCCTCAGGAAGTACGCCATCACCTTCTGCCGCTTCCGGTAAGCCTCGGGCTCTTTCTCCTTCGCCCAGCGCTTGGCAAACAACTCACTCAGCCGGTCGGCTTGTTCCACCTTGTCGATGGCCTTGAGCGCTGAACGAATGCACGGCTCGCTCACGCGCTTCTGCTTCAATGCCGATTCGATCTTGCGCAGGCCCCAGCCTTTCTGCCGCAATTTGCTCACCGCGAAGTGCTCCGCGAAGCGGGCCTCGTTCAGGAATCCTTCGCCAATGAGCTGGCTGATGATGGGTTCGATCTCCTTGCCGGGCACCTCCCACGCGTAGAGCTTGTCGCGCACCTCTTGTTGGCAGCGCTCTTGACGGGCGCAGTAGGCGCGGGCTTTGGCAATCGCTTCAGAAGTAGATGGTTTCCTGGGCATGAGGACAGCGCCGAACGTAATACCGCCGATGGATGCCTCCTACCTTTGGAACATGCTTGCGAACGAGCAACTCATGGAAAGCCTCCGGTCCTACTTCGCTGGACAGCCGGTGAAGCAGGCCTACCTCTTCGGTTCCTTCGCTCGTGGTGTGGCCGACGAAAGCAGCGATGTGGACATCCTGGTGGAACTGGACCACTCGAAGCCCATCGGCTTGGGGTTCGTGCAGATGAGCCTCGATCTGGAAGCGCTGTTGGGCCGCCATGTGGACCTTGTCACCACGAAAGGATTGAGCCCGCATGTGAAGCCCTTCGTTGATCGCGATAAGAAGTTGATCTATGCGCGCGCCTGAAGCCGATCGCATTCGGCTGATCCACATCCTCGAGCCATTGAGCAATTAGAGACCAGTGTTCCTGAAGTCACAGAGGAACAACTGGACCAGAATGCGATGTTGCGCTATGCAACAGTGAAGCTCATCGAAGTGATCGGCGAAGCGGCCAACATGCTCACCAGGGAATTACGGCAAGCGCACCCCGAGGTCCCTTGGCCGCTGGTCATTGGCATGCGGAATCGCTTGGTGCATGACTATTTCCGCATAGACACGTCGATAGTGGCGGTGGTGGTGCGGGTGCGTATCCGAGCATTGAAGCCACAGATCGAGGCATTGCTCGCCGGGCTACCGAAGTGACTGCTGAT
>CAZFBP010000493.1:0-1619 GCA_964517255.1 uncultured Chryseobacterium sp. | reverse complement strand
GGCTCTTGGATGCCTTGGCCTGATCGCCGGGTGTCCCATTGCGGAAGTCAGGAGTAGGGTTCTCCAAGGGGTGCGCGCTGTTCACGCCGAAGAAGCCGCCGCCATTGGTGCCCAACTGCTTGATGGCCACCATGGCCGCTGCGGGGCCTTGCGCGATATGCTGCTCCGCGCCTTCAAGCGTGGCCACCGTGGCGGCACCGCTGAAGGTCATTGGCGTGCCTTGCAGCACCAGGATGAAGGCCAGCACCACGCTGATCGGGAGGAGGATGCGCGTGATGCTGCGGGTGAAGTACATCCAGAAGCTGCCCAAGGCGCTGGTGGTGCCCGAGGCCATCGCCTTGTACACCGCAGCCAGCGCCGCCATGCCGGTTGCCGCGCTCACGAACTGCAGGAACATGATCACGCCGGTCTGCGTGAGGTAGGTGAGGCCGCTCTCGCCGCTGTAGTGCTGCAGGTTGCAGTTCACCACGAAGCTGATGATGGTGTTGAAGGCCAGGTGCGGCGACATGCCCGGGTTGCCGTCCGGGTTCAGCGGCAGCACGCCCTGGCCCATCAGCATGATGAAGCCGTACACGAACCACACGAGGTTGATGGTGAGCAGCGCCTTCAGGTGCTGCTTCCAGTCCATCTCCTTCGCGGGGTCCACACCGGCAAGGCGGTAGATCAGCCGTTCCAGCGGCAGGAAGAGGTCGCTCCAGTGCTTCCCGCCCTTGTACACCGCGGCCATGTAGCGGCCCAAGGGTATGGCGAGCGCGATGGCGAGCACATAGGTGGCAATGACGCCGAGCAGTTCAGTGTTCATGGTTCAGTACTTCTCGGGTTCCAGGAGCACGTGCAGCAGGTAGCCGAACACGGCGATGCAGAGGATGAAGAGGATGATCCACATGGGTTCAGATATGCTCGAAGCGGTCGGTGCATTTGAAGAAGAGCCAGAAGCAGAGCAGTCCGGCAAGGAGGAGGGCGATCGTCATCATGGCATGGGGTGTTCTTTGCGAACGTCATGTTCATGCTCGCGACGTTCACGTTCCAACTGTTCATGGTTGCGCCGCATCTGTTCTTCCAGTTCCTTGCGCGTGCTGCCCGGCCAAGGGTGCCGATCGAACCAGCGCAGGCGCCAGATGTAGACCACGAGTATCGAGAGTGCAGTGGCCAGGAGTAGGAGGATGATCCGGTCGGGCATCACGTGTTCGTGGCACCCCATTGACCAAGGCGGTGCCATTCCCGGACCTTTACTTGCTTTTGCAGGAATACCAAGGCTTTCCGAGCATGCCGTTATGATAGAGCAACTCAGCAACCATTCAGAAATGGAAGGGTGTGCTGCAGGAATGGTATGCAGCCATCAGATGAATGAGCGCTCGTTCCGCGATCGTTTCGGTCCATGCCCAGATGCATTGGCGGGCCGCATGTGATCGGTCATCGTCAATTCCGCCTGTGGGATCGTCGCCATAGGGCACTGCGGCTGGTGCTGCCCGAGCGAGGAGGCTGCGAGGCACGAGCAGACCCCGGAGCCGGAGCAGCACCCGCGCAGCATTGCTGTGCTCATGTTGCTGCGCTACTGAGCCGAGGCAGCCACAGCGGAGCACGCGACCCGTGCGTGGGCTCTGTGCATAGGCAAGGGG
>CAZFBP010000492.1:0-1636 GCA_964517255.1 uncultured Chryseobacterium sp. | reverse complement strand
AGATGCCCAAGTTCAACAGCATCAGCATCAGCGGCTACCACATGCACGAGGCCGGTGCCCCCGCCGACCTGGAACTCGCCTACACCCTGGCCGACGGCATCGAATACGTGCGCACCGGCATCGCCGCGGGCATGCAGGTGGACGAGTTCGCCAACCGCCTCAGCTTCTTCTGGGGCATCGGCATGGACCTCTTCATGGAAGTGGCCAAGATGCGCGCGGGCCGTCTGCTTTGGGCGAAAATGCTGAAGGAGGTCGGCGCAACGAACCCGAAGAGCTTAGCACTGCGCACCCACTGCCAAACCAGCGGCTGGAGCCTTACCGCGCAGGATCCCTTCAACAACATCGCGCGCACCACGGTGGAAGCACTGGCGGCCGTGCTCGGCGGAACGCAAAGCCTGCACACCAACTCACTCGATGAGGCCATCGCACTGCCCACCGACTTCAGCGCCAAGATCGCCCGCGACACGCAGATCTACTTGCAGAAGAACGCCGGCATCACACAATGGATCGATCCGCTCGGCGGCAGCTATTACCTCGAAAGTCTGACCAATGAACTCGTGCACAAATCCTGGGCGCGGATCAAGGAAGTAGAGGAGCTCGGTGGCATGAGCAAGGCCATCGAAACGGGCCTTCCGAAGATGCGCATCGAAGAAGCTGCGGCGAAACGCCAAGCACGCATCGACACCGGCAAGGACCACATCATCGGCGTGAATGCTTTCGTGACGGAAGATGAAACGAAAATGGAACTGCTGGAAGTGGACAACACGGCGGTGCGGGAGTCTCAGGTGGCGAGGTTGAAGCAGATCCGTGCGGACCGGGATGAGCATGCGGTGACCGCGGCGTTGGAGGCATTGGCTGAAGCAGCGAAGAGTGGTGGGCTGTCCGATGTCTTAAGTCCTATGCCGGCTGCCGTCCAAAGCATTGGACATAAGACATCGGACAAGGGCGAGGGAACCGCGCGTGGTAATCTTCTCGAACTCGCAGTAACCGCAGCAAGGCACCGCGCCACTTTGGGCGAGATCAGCGACGCCTTGGAAAAACATTTCGGCCGATACAAAGCCACCACCCGCGCCATCAGCGGCGTCTACGCAGCGGAAGCCATGAACGACCCCGAGATGAAAGAGGCCATGCGCCTCACGGAAGAATTCGCCAAAGCGGAAGGCCGTCGCCCGCGCATCCTCGTCGCCAAAATGGGCCAGGATGGCCACGACCGCGGCGCCAAGGTGATCGCCACCAGCTTCGCGGACATCGGCTTCGACGTGGACATCGGCCCGCTGTTCCAAACCCCGCAAGAAGTGGCCAAGCAAGCGATAGAGAACGACGTGCATGTGCTGGGCATCAGCAGCCTCGCCGGTGGCCACAAGACCTTGGTGCCGGAGGTGATCCGCGAACTGCGCGAGACCTTCGATCGCGGCGACATCCTCGTGGTGGCCGGGGGTGTGATCCCGCCGAACGATCATGACTTCCTTAAAAAGGCCGGGTGCTTTGATGTGTTCGGGCCGGGGACGAAGATCCCGAAGGCTGCGATGGGGATCATTGAGCAATTGATGAAGCACTGATCGGCAACGCACGTACTTTGGATCAGGGGGTCCCGTAGCGTCGATCCATTGGGGCGACCTGCAATGCCGACCACGAC
>CAZFBP010000491.1:0-1639 GCA_964517255.1 uncultured Chryseobacterium sp. | reverse complement strand
AGCTGGCTTACGACAACATGTGCCGGCTGTACACCGACTACCGCAACTACGACACCTTCGAGGACCTGAAGAAGGAGTTCGCGGAGGAGAACATCGCGGCGGCCGACAAGGAGCTGGCCAACACCGTGATGACCGCCGTTTGGATGGAGGGCCGCAAGGGCGACAAGGAACTGGGCGTTGAGCCGGTGTACCTGCCAGGCTCCATGTTCATGGCCGCCAAGCGCTACGAGGCCCGCGAAAAAGGCAACATCGCCCAACCGACCTTCGGTGAGCGCTACGGCTCAGTGAACGGCGCCAGCGAAGTGAAGCTCGACCTGCGCAAGGACCAGGTGGAAGCCCTCGCCGAAATGGGCCTGGTGGTGGCGCAGAAGGTGCGCGGCAAGGTGGTCTTCTACGGCGATGAGAGCCTGCACCGCGGCAGCAAGCTGGAGCGGCGCAAGTACTACATCGTGCAGCTTGACGATTGGATCTTCAAGGTGATGACCGACTACGGCAACCGCCGCGCGGGCGAGTTGAACAAGGACAGCATGCGAAAGGATGTGCGCGAGCAGATCCAGAAGTTCATGAACGGGCTGAAGGCCGCCGGGGTGATCGAGAAAGTGGTGGAGGTGGACGTGCAACAGAACCGGGAGAAGGAGGACGAGACGGACATCAGCATCAAGTACGTTCCCTACAAGGCGGCCCGTGTTTTCAACATCCATGGCCAGGCCCTCGACGGCAAGAGCGGCGGCACCTGGGACAAAGGCGAGCAATAACCCGCCCACTTCACAAGCACCCTAACCCCCAAGACCCATGAAAACTGTTCTGAAACTCGAAGGCACGGACTATCCGGTACTGCAGATGAGCTATTCCATGCAGCGCCAGACTGACCACAACGGCCGTCCTGCCGAGGATGTGCGCGGTGGATCCATCCACCTCTCGCTCGAATCGACGGACAACACCAAGTTCGCGCAGTGGATGACCTCGCCGTTCACCCGGAAGAGCGGATCGATCGAGTGGACCGACAACAAGGGCAACCTGGTGAAGACCGTGAAGTTCACCGACGCGCACTGCGTGGGCTATTCCGAGAGCTTCAATGCCACCGACGCCAAACCGATGATCGAGAACATCGTGCTGAGCGCCCGGAAGATCCAGATCGGCGACGCCGAATTGGAGCTGTACAAGGCCTGACCCGGATTCCGCACGGATCCCCCGGTTCGATCTCCTCGGCTCTTAGCCGCGCATGGCTTCTGTGCGTCCCACATCGTCATCCATAATCATTCCCGCACGTGTCGCGAAAAGTCGATTGCACGGTCCTGATCAACGGGAACAAGCTTGAGCAGGTGGCGCACATCAGCGTGGTGCAGCGCATGGATTGGCACCACACCTTCGAGGTGCGCCTACCGCTCAAGGATGCCAAGCTCGAGACCTTCAAGGAACAGGCGGAGAAGGACCTGGGAAAGAAGGCGGTGATCCGGATCAACTTCGCGCCGGAGCGGCCTGATTCGCACGATTTCTCCTTCAAAGGCGTGGTCACGAATGCCGCCTTCAACCGAAGCCAGGGCGGAACGCCAGAGATCGCGCTCTCCGGCAGCAGCGTGACCTGCCTGCTCGATGATGCTTCCATCGAAATCGACGACACTCGATCCGCTCGGGGTGC
>CAZFBP010000490.1:854-1653 GCA_964517255.1 uncultured Chryseobacterium sp. | reverse complement strand
GGTCCGCGGTGCTGGTGCCGGCGTAGTTGCACGGCACGCTGACCCAGTTGGCGGTGGCGAGGTTGCCGATGCTGTAGTTGGTGCTCACGAAGAGGCCGAATGGATCGTGCGTGCTCACACCGAAGCCGCGCTGGCTGCGGAAGCTCAAGAGCATGCCCGGCTGGTAGTTCACGGCCGGGGTGATCATCCAGGAGACATCACTGGGGTTGAAGCTGCTGAAAGCGGTTGCCTGCGCCGCCATGTTGCCGCTCACGCTGGTGCCTCGCCAGAAGCGGCTGCCCACCTGTGCCTGATTATTCCAGCAAGCGAGGCTGATATCCACGTTGGCCGTGGTCGTCGCGAAATCCTGCATCACACTGGATGCAGCGGGGCAGAGCGTGGGGCAGGGCGCACAGCGGTCGCCGGTCATCTGCACCTCGGTGATGTCGCGGATGAAGAGCTGCATGTCGGTATCGAACTGGCCCACCACTCCCACGATGCTACCGTTCCCTGATGGCAGCGGCTGGCCAGCGAAGTTGGCGTAACCGCTGTTGCGCACGATGAGGCTGCCAGTGCAATCGGTGAGCGTCCTGTTCTCTGTGTCCTGCGTCGCGGGGCTCGAATACGTGACTCCATTGCACGCTTCGCCCACGGCGAACTCCACTCCCTCGATGCGCACGAGTTTGGCTTGGAGCGGATTGCTCCATTCCGGGCTGAAAACGGTGTTGATGTCGGCGATTGTGACCAGTTGGGGCTGCTTCTGCACTCCTGCTGCTTGCTTGATGATGTTGTTGTCCACATCCACGCTATCCAACTGCAG
>CAZFBP010000490.1:0-844 GCA_964517255.1 uncultured Chryseobacterium sp. | reverse complement strand
CGCGCTGAGCTTGGTTCCCGGCAGGTAGATCCGGATGCTGTCGCCCTGATAGAGGCCACCGCTGTTCAGCAGCCGCAGCACGATCGCTCCGGTGTGGTCCTGCACGTACACGTTCTTATAGAGGTTGCCGCTCTCCTCATCGGCGGTCACCACGGCGTACACGCTCTTGGCGCTGTTGAAGTAAACCGGCGTGGTGGTGTACAGCGCGCGTAGCTCCGCAACGGTGAGCACGCTGCCCACGGGAAGCGTGCGGAGGGGAGGAGAGTCGAGCTCCTTCTCACAGCCCACCAGCACAAGGGCGGCGGCGGAGAGCACAAGGGCGGTCTGGCGGATCATGGAGGAGAGGTTCATCGGTTCTCAGAAGCTGAAGGTGATCATGGCGAAGTAGTTCCGGCCGAAGAGGTAGCTGTACTTCGCGGGGAAGCGGTTCGGGTCCACGCGGTCGTAGCGGAGCTGCTCGAAGCCGCCCACGCGGAATTCGCGGTTGTCGAGCACGTTGCTCACGGAAAGGTTGGCGGCGATGCGGTAGCGGCGCTTGATCATCCAGCTCTTGCCGGCGAATAGATCAACGGTGAGCTGGTCATCCAATCGCTCCTGCTTGAGGTTCCCTTCCCATTGGGGATCGCTGGTCACCAGGTTCTCCAGCGCCTCCTGCGTGCGGCGGTCAGGGTTGGGGTCCAGGTAGATGTGGCGGAAGTGGTTCGCGCTGGCCCCGACGAACCAGAATTTGGGGGCGTTGTAGCGCAGGCCCAGTGATGAGGCGCTCTGCGGCATGCCGCCCACACGGTAGCCCTGCCAATACACCGTGCGGTCGGCGGCGAAGACCTCCTCGCTGTTGTTGCGC
>CAZFBP010000489.1:0-1654 GCA_964517255.1 uncultured Chryseobacterium sp. | reverse complement strand
GTGGGGTACGAGGAGGCCAACGCCCTGCTGAAACGGCACGGCAGCGTACGCCGCGCCATCGAGGCGGGCCGGGCCTGAGAGCCTGTCCGGGATCTCCTGAACGAAGGACCTTGAGGCCAGTTTTCGGTCAGGCACAGCCTGAAGATCATCGCGTAGCGGTGTCTACGGGATCATGTTCAGGCGCAGCATGGACGGAAAAGGGACCGAGGGACGGGTTTGAAGAGATCCCGAACAGGCGCTGAGGCTCACTCCTCCACGAAGTCCATGTCCGCCTCGAAGGTCTCCCGCACGCGGAAGGTGGCCCAGAAAGCCACGCCGATGCACAGCAGGCCCACCACCAGTGCGCCCGTGACATTGCCCAGGGGAACGGCCAGGAACTTGAACGTATTGGTGATGGGCATCACGGCCCCGCGCACGAAGTTGGGCGTGGTGGTGGCCACCGTGCTGCGGATGTTGGTGCCGAACTGCTCACCGGCCACGGTGACGAAGATGACCCAGTAGCCCGTGGCGGTCCCCAGGGCCAGGCACATCCAGTAATAGGCCGCGATGCTCGCCCCGCGCATGCCGAAGAGGAACACCAGCGTCAGCACCAGGTTGGCACCGAGGTAGAGCAGGATCACCTTGCGCCGGCTGCGGAGCAGCTGGCTCAGCAGCCCGCTCAGCAGGTCGCCGACGCTCAGACCAATGTAGGCGTACTTGATCGCCTGCCCGTTGATGTGCTTCAGTCCGTCGGCGTCCAGTGCGCCGGTGTCGATGCCCAGCTCGGGCACGAAGACATCCTGGCTGAGGTTCACCAGCACCCCGACGACATACCATACAGGCAACCCGATCAGGATGCAGCCCAGGTACCGCAGGAACCGGTCGCGGTCGTTGAACAGCATCCGCAGGTCGCCCCGGCGCACCGGGCGATGGCGCATCCCCTGGAACAGCCCGCTCTCCAGCGCACCCACCCGCAGCACCAGCAGCACCAGCCCCATCAACCCGCCCACCAGGTAGGTGACCTGCCAGCTCATCAGTTCCCGGCCGGTGAGGGCGGTCCACAGCCGTCCGAACCAGGCGCCCTGGTCGGCCACCTCCGCGGCGAACACCGCGCCCAATGCACCGAAGGTGACCACGATGAGCGTGCCGTAGCCGCGCTTGTCGCGGGGCATGGTCTCGGTGATCAGCGTGATGCCCGCCCCCAGTTCGCCCGCCAGGCCCACCCCGGCGATGAACCGGACCACGGCGTACCACGTCAGGTCGAAGGTGAAGGCGTTGGCCACGTTCGCAGCGCTGTACAGGAGAATGCTTCCGAAGAGCACCGTGATGCGGCCCTTCCGATCGCCCCACACCCCCCACAGCACCCCGCCCACCAGCATGCCCAGCATCTGCCAGTTGAACAGGTCGATGCCCACATCGCGGATGCGCGCGTCGCCTGCGCCCAGGATGTGCTCCAGGCTCTCGCGCTTCACCACGTTGAAGAGCACCAGGTCGTAGATGTCCACGAAGTAGCCCAGGGCGGCCACGACCACCAGCAACCACGAGCGGCCCGGGAAGATGTGCTTCATGCGATGGGGCGAAGGAAGCGCAACGCGGCACGTGGTGCAAACCGGTGCTGTGGAGCGATCTTCGCGCATGCGCTCGACCGTCCTGCTCCACATGGTCCTGCTGGCAG
>CAZFBP010000488.1:0-1656 GCA_964517255.1 uncultured Chryseobacterium sp. | reverse complement strand
GCGGTGGTGCCGTGCTTGCTCATGGTGAGCGCCATGCACAGCACACCGCCGGTCTGGTAGGGCACGCCGAGCAGATCAAGGTAGCCTTGCAGCAGGCCGTCCTCGCCCGGACTGCCGTGAATGGCGATGAGCGTGCCTGCGAATCGCTCTGCGCCGCGTCCGCGATCAACCGAGAAGGTGCCGCGATCGAAGGCGACGGGCCTCTCCTCCGCGGTCTCGCAGCTCCAGCCTTCTCGCGCAATGGTCACGTGGAGCGGGTCGAAGCGCGCGCGGTCCGTGGCGGCCATCATGCGCGCCGCGCTCTGCATACTGATCACCGATTCACCGGTGTAGCCGCCGCGCACGATGGCGATGAGTGGGAGTGGCATGGGGAGTGGCCGCGAAGATGGCCTGTACGAGCAACGCAGGACGACCCCGCATCGCGCCATCGGCCCACGCCCGATCGTGGATGGCGGCTATTGAACCGCTACACCCTTAGCCGGGCAACGAGGTCCACCAGCCGGCTGCTGTACCCGTACTCGTTATCGTACCAGCCCATCACCTTCACCATGTTGCCCACCACGCTGGTGAGCTGGGCATCAAAGATGCAGCTGTGCGGATCGCCCACGATGTCAACGCTCACGATGGGATCCTCGGTGTAGCGCAGGATGCCTTTCAGCTTGCCCTCGGCGAGCGACTTGAAGCAGGCGTTGATCTCCTCGGCGCTCTTCAGGTTCTTCACGCGGCAGGTGATGTCGGTGATGGAGCCATCGGGCACCGGCACGCGAATGCCGCCGCCACCGAGACGGCCATCGAGTTCCGGGAAAATGCGCGTGATGGCCTTGGCCGCACCGGTGGTGGTGGGTACCATGCTGACCGTGGCGGCACGCGCGCGGCGCAGGTCCTTGTGCGGCGCATCGTGCAGGCGCTGATCGCCGGTGAAGCTGTGAACGGTGGTGATGAAGCCGTCCTCGATGCCGCACAGTTGCTGGATGCCCATGATCATCGGCGCGGCGCAGTTGGTGGTGCAGCTCGCGTTGCTGATGATGGTCTCGTCTCCTTTAAGGATGTGGTCGTTCACGCCGAGCACCACGCTGGGGATGTCGGCATCCTTGGCAGGCGCGGAGAGGATAACGCGCTTGGCGCCGGCCTTCAGGTGGGCGGAGGCCGATTCGCGCGTGAGGAAATGTCCGGTGCTCTCGATCACGACATCGATACCGAGTTCATTCCATGGCAAGGCTGATGGGTCCTTGGCCGCATAAGCCTTGATCTTCCTGCCGCCGAGGATCAAGTGCGCCTCGTCGTGGCACACCTCACCCGCGAACACACCGTGAACGCTATCGTACTTGAACAGGTGCGCGAGCGTGCGCGTGTCCGTGAGGTCGTTCACCGCCACGAGTTCCACATCGTTGCGCTGCATCAGCAGGCGCGCAGTCACGCGTCCGATTCGGCCGAAGCCGTTGATGGCTACTTTCATCTCGTTCTTACCGGTTGAGGGTTGTCGCTTCGCACTGCTTGGCAAAGCCTCGCAGTGACAGCCTCGCCATGACGGGTTGTACGTGGTTGAGGGTTGAGGCAACCTGCAACATTCAACCTGCAACCCTCAACCCGCATTTCAAAGCACATGCTTCTCCGCATGATAGCTGCTGCGAACCAGGGGCGCGCTCTCCACGAACC
>CAZFBP010000487.1:0-1658 GCA_964517255.1 uncultured Chryseobacterium sp. | reverse complement strand
CGAGCGCGCCAAGGACCTGAGATTGCGCAAGCCCACCGCTTTGGTGGAGAACGCCGTGCGCGGCATGCTCCCCAAGAACCGATTGGGCCGCCGCCTCTTCAACAACCTTCATGTGGTGGCCGGCGCGGAGCACACCCACGCCGCGCAGCAACCCAAGAAGCTGGACCTGAACACGATCAAGTAAGATGGCAAACACCAACAGCCTAGGCCGCCGCAAGTCCTCTGTGGCGCGCGTCGTCCTCAGCGCGGGCAACGGCACCATCACGGTGAACGGCCGCGACAGCAAGGAGTACTTCCCGATCCTCATGCAGCAGAGCAAGCTGCAGCAGCCCTTCAAACTCACTGAGACTGTGGGCAAGTACGATGTGAAGGCCACCATCGATGGCGGCGGCATCACTGGCCAGGTCGATGCGCTTCGCCTGGGCATCGCCCGTGCTCTGGTGAAGGTGGATCCCGAGCACAAGCCCAAGCTCAAGGCCGAGGAGCTCATGACGCGCGATCCGCGCGCCGTGGAGCGCAAGAAATTCGGACGCAAGAAGGCGCGCAAGCGCTACCAGTTCAGCAAGCGTTAATACCCTGCGCTTGTTGGCCCGCCATAGCCTTCGCGAAGGCGGGTTCAGCATCCAATTCGGACGGACTCGGGCAACACCGGCTACCATCCGAATGCCTGCCAAACGGGAACAAGGAAAGTGAACCCAGAAAAAAGGACAAGGACATGGCACGTGTAGAATTCGAGCGCCTGTTGGAGGCCGGCGCGCACTTCGGCCACCTGCGCCGCAAGTGGAACCCCAACATGGCCCCGTACATCTTCGGGGAGAAGAAGGGCATCCACATCATCGACCTCAACAAGACCGCGGTGAAGCTGGAGGAGGCCGCCAACGCGATGAAGAGCATCGCCCGAAGCGGCAAGAAGATCCTCTTCGTGGCCACCAAGAAGCAGGCGAAGGACATCGTGGCCGAGAAAGTGAAGGCCACGGGCATGCCCTTCGTCACCGAGCGGTGGAGCGGCGGCATGCTCACCAACTTCGCCACCATACGGCGCACGATCAAGAAGATGGCCACCATCGATCGCATGAAGACCGATGGCACCTTCGAGAACATGAGCAAGCGTGAGCGCCTGCAGGTGATGCGCCAGCGCGAGAAGATGGAGAAGAACCTGGGCAGCGTGGTGGACCTCACCCGCCTGCCCAGCGCGCTCTTCATCGTGGACGTCGTGAAGGAGCACATCGCCGTGGCCGAGGCCCGCAAGCTCAGCATCCCCACCTTCGCCATGGTGGACACCAACAGCGACCCGACGCTGGTGGATTACCCGATCCCCGCCAACGACGACGCCACCAAGAGCATCGAGCTGATCGTGGATACCATGATCGCCGCGATCAACGAGGGCCTCGAGGAGCGTAAGAACGACAAGACCGCCACCGACGAGGGCGGCGAGGAGGAAGGCGCCGAGGCGAGCGTGGAGGCCGCTGAAGAGGTGGCTGGAGAGGCCGCGCCCAGCGAAGAGAACGCCTGACAGCAAACTCCTTGATCAATCGAACGTACGGGCGGGAAGTTTCCCGCCCCGACCAACTCCACAAAAAATGAGCACAATGGCTATCACCGCCACCGACGTGAACAAGCTGCGCCAGATCACCGGCGCGGGCCTGATGGATTGCAAG
>CAZFBP010000486.1:0-1658 GCA_964517255.1 uncultured Chryseobacterium sp. | reverse complement strand
AAGGTCACCGTGCTGTGCAAGGACACGCCCGCCTTCATCGCCAACCGCATCGGCGTGTTCGGCATCATGGGCCTGTTCCACCTGGTGGAAGAGATGGGCCTCACGGTGGAAGAGGTCGATCGCCTGACCGGTCCCGCACTGGGCCGACCGAAGAGCGCCACCTTCCGCACCGCTGATGTCGTGGGCCTCGACACGCTCGTGCACGTTGCGAAAGGCGTCCAGGACAACTGCCCGAAGGACGAGCAGAACGCCACGTTCGCGCTGCCCGGCTACCTGAAGCAGATGGTCGAGAAGAACATGCTCGGCAGCAAGACCGGCAAGGGCTTCTTCTTCAAGGACCGATCAACACCCAAGGGCGACATCCTCGCGCTCGACCTGAAGACGCTCGAGTACCGTCCGCAGGTGAAGCCCAAGTTCGCCACGCTGGATGCCGCCAAGAAGGAGGACAACCTCCAAAAACGCACTGCGATCCTCTACGCGGGCACCGACAAGGCCGGCGAGTTCTACCGCAAGAGCTTCCACGGGCTCTTCGCCTACGTGAGCCACCGCATCCCGGAGATCACCGACCAGCTCTACAAGATCGACGACGCCATGCGCGCGGGCTTCGGCTGGGAACTGGGCCCTTTCGAAACGTGGGATGCAATTGGGGTAAAGAAGGTGAAGGAGGAAATGGAGGTGAAGGGAGTGAAGGTTGCGACTTGGGTTGGTGAAATGATCGCGGCCGGTCACACATCCTTCTACAAAGTGGAAGGCGGCAAGCGGCTCTACTACGACATCCCGAGCAAGAGCTACAAGCCCGTGCCGCGCGCGGAAGGCACCATCGTACTCAGCGAACTACCCGAGAGTTCCATCATCTGGCAGAACAAGAGCTGCCGGGTGCGCGAGCTGGGCGACGGCATCCTGTGCGTGAGTTGGAGCACCAAGATGAACACCTTCGTCGCGGAGGTGATCCAGGGCCTCAACAAGGCCATCGACCTCGCCGAGCAGGGCTACAAGGGTCTGGTGGTGTACAACGATGGCGCGCTCTTCAGCGCGGGCGCCAATGTGGGCATGATCTTCATGATGGCCGTGGAGCAGGAGTACGACGACCTGGACATGGCCATCCGCACCTTCCAGAACACGATGATGCGCATGCGGCATTCATGCATCCCCGTGGTGGCCGCGCCGCACCAGCTCTGCCTTGGCGGCGGCACCGAGCTCTGCCTGCACGCGGACAAGGTGGTGGCGCATGCCGAGACCTACATGGGCCTCGTGGAATTCGGCGTGGGCGTGATCCCCGGTGGTGGCGGCAGCAAGGAGTTCGCGCTGCGCCTCAGCGACGAGCTGAAGGAAGGCGACATCCGCATCAACGCACTGCGCGAGCGCTTCCTCACCATCGGCCAGGCCAAGGTGAGCACCAGCGGCGAGGAAGCCTTCGCCCTCGGCTACCTGCGCCGCGGCACGGACGAGGTGATCGTGAGCCGCGCGCACCAGCTGGCCTACGCCAAGGAATGCGCGCTCGACCTCTGGGAGAAGGGCTACACCAAGCCGCCCATGCGCAAGGACATCAAGGTGCTCGGCCGCGAAGGCCTGGGCATCGTGTACATCGGGGCCAACACCATGCAGAGCGGCAATTACATCAGCGAGCACGACACGCTGATCTCGCAGAAGCTGGGCCA
>CAZFBP010000485.1:0-1663 GCA_964517255.1 uncultured Chryseobacterium sp. | reverse complement strand
AGGTCGCGGCCGTGGAAATTCTTGCCATTGGTGCCTTCGATGGCCGAGCGGCCAGCGTTGTCATCGGCCATCTCCACGAAGCCGAAGCCACGGCTCCGGTTGGTGGCGCGATCCATGATGATCTTGGCCGAAGTCACTTCTCCGAATGGTTCGAAGAGTTCACGGAGATCCTGGTCCCTCACAGTGTAAGGCACGTTGGCGACGTAAATGTTCATGAGTTCTACTGACGGGTTTTTGTTTGAGATTGCCTGTGCCGGGGAGCTCTCGCCAAAGAACGCCCGGCCGTTGGGCGGGGCGAATGTAGGCCGAAAACCCACATCGGCAAGAGGGACAGGGGTTTGCGGGCTGGGGGGGGCAGGGGGCGGTCGGGCGCGATCCGGATCCGACCGTTCGCATCCGTGCGCGGATCATTCCACTGCCACGGTGCTCGGCAGCGCCTCGTAACGCCCGGTGGGCGCGGTGAACCAGCGCGGGTCGAGCCAGGCCTCGGGCAGGATCTCCCAGCGCCGGAAGACGAAGCGGTGCAGCTGCTGCGCCACGCCGTCGAAGGCGCGATCCTCTTGAGTGATGATGGAGACCGTGCAGCAGGGGTCGTCGGCCGAGGAGAGCAGCAGGCTCTCCACCGATACCGACCACGAGAGCTCCACGCTGTGCGCGTTGTCGCCGAAGGACCGGCTCCACGGCCCGATGGCCTTGTGCATGCCATTGGCCCGCGCCTCGGCGATGTAGCCCTCGATGGCTTCGGTGCGCGCCGCGTAGAACGGCGCCACCTGCTCCGCCTGCGCCACGCGGAAGAGCACGGCGAGGAAGAGCGAGGCGAGCACGGTGGTTCGCGCCCGGCCAATGTGCCACGCATGCAGGCCAAGGCCGATGATCACCGCGGCGATGGCCGGGAAGTTGAGTTGCTCCCGGTACCGGTCGTGCAGCGGGTCGGTGTGCTTGATGGCGATGACGAGATGCAAGGCGGCGAGGAAGGCGATGAGCAGCACGCCCTTCCAGCGGCGCCCGCGATCGCGCAGCAGGAGGAAACTGGCCATGAGGCCGAGCGCCAGCACATCGGGGTAATGCGTGACGGCGTAGCGCAGCGAGGCCAGTACGTGGGTCAGGGTGAACAGGCCCGCGACCACGCCGGGATGCCAGGCGCGCCGCAGCAAGCCGAGATGGTCCTTCTCGTAGTCCGAGACCGTGAGGGCATGCAGCACGAGGTAGAAGAAGCCGATGACGACCAGCGCCGCGAAGAGCCGGCGCTCGCGCCAGGCCCGTTCGAGCAGCAGCGCCCAGGCCATGAGCGCCAGGCCCATCAAGTGGCAGCTGATCACCGCCAGGAAGAGGGCCACGAGCATCGCGGCGCGCACGCGGCGATCCAGGTGCTCGGCGCGCCATGCAGCCAGGAAGAGGATCAAGAGGTCGGCGCCGTAGTACAGCTCGAAGATCGGGCAGAAGAGCCCGTGCGCCAGGCCGATGAGGTGCAGCGCGGCAAGCGCCGAAGCGGCCTGCAGCGAGCGCAGCGCATGCCAGGCCACGAGCATGCAGGCCACGAGCCAGAGCACGTTGTTGAGGGAGTGGAGCACGATCAGCGTGTGCAGCGGGGCACCCAGCTTCACACCCAGGAGGGGAAGCGCCTGTGAGAGCGTGAGCGCCCAACGGCCGTGCTCGATGCGGA
>CAZFBP010000484.1:0-1670 GCA_964517255.1 uncultured Chryseobacterium sp. | reverse complement strand
TCACCATCATCAGCACCATCTTCATCCCCCTCACCTTCATCGTGGGCGTGTACGGGATGAACTTCGAGCACATGCCCGAGCTGCGCTGGCACTACGGCTACTTCGGCGTGCTGGCCATCATGGCCGTGATCGCGCTGCTGATGCTCGCGTGGTTCAGGCGGAAGAGGTGGTTGTGAATACTTCGTCCGCGGCAGCGTTCGGCGCATCTATTTTCGCACCGCGCATGGAGAGCCCTCGCCACATCCCGCCTTCTCACAGGAAGAAGCTGACCGCCACCATGACCCGCGCCATCCTCCTCGCTTTCCGCTGATGGTACCGCGCGCCCTCCCCGTGCCCCGGCTCTTCGCAGCCGCCCACGCGCAAGGGCCTTCCCACACACTCAATCTCTCAGTTGCCAGTAAGCAGTCGGCAGTTGGCAGTGAATGCCTCCTGCCAACTGCCGACTGCCAACTGCCGACTGCCAACTGCTTACTGCCGACTGCTGACTGAGCAATGAAGACCCGATACATCGACCTCATCGAGCAGACCTTCGACTTCCCGAAGGATGAATTCAAGCTCGACGGTGAGAACCTGGTGTGGAACGACCTGCCGCTGGTGGACCTGCTGAAGAAGCATGGCACCCCGTTGCGCATCACCTACCTGCCCAAGATCGGCGAGAAGATCGAGCTGGCGCGCAACAGCTTCACTAAGGCCTTCGCGGCGCACGACTACCAAGGGAAGTACGAGTACTTCTACTGCACCAAGAGCAATCACTTCCACTACGTGATCGACCAGGTGCTGAAGAAGGGCGTGAACCTGGAGACCAGCAGCGCCTACGACCTGGAGATGATCGAGCTGCTCATCGAGCGAGGCCGCATCACCAAGGACAGCACCATCCTCTGCAACGGCTTCAAGGACGAGCGCTACATCAAGGGCATCGGCCGCCTGGCCAACCGCGGCTTCAAGGTGGTGCCCATCATCGACAACATGGGCGAGATCTACGCGCTCGACGAGGTGATCGAGGGCCACTGCGACATCGGCATCCGCATCGCCGCCGAGGAGGCGCCCAAGTTCGAGTTCTACACCAGTCGCCTCGGGATCGGCTACAAGGACATCATCCCCTTCTATATGCGGAACATCAGCAAGCAGAAGAAATTCCGTCTGAAGCTGATGCACTTCTTCATCAACACCGGCATCACCGACACCGCCTACTACTGGAACGAGCTGAGCAAGTGCGTGAACGTTTACTGCGACCTGTGGAAGCTCTGCCGCACGCTGGACACGCTCGACATCGGCGGCGGCCTGCCCATCAAGAACAGCCTCAACTTCAGCTTCGATACCGACTACATGATCGGCGAGATCATCGGGCGCATCAAGGACGTGTGCGAGGAGAACAAGGTGCAGGAGCCCAACATCTTCAGCGAGTTCGGCAGCTTCACCGTGAGCGATAGCGGCGCCACCTTCTTCAGCATCGTGTACCAGAAGAAGCAGAACGAGAAGGAGCGCTGGGACATGATCGACGGCAGCTTCATGACCACCCTGCCCGACACATGGGCCATCAGCAAGCGCTTCATCATGCTGCCCGTGAACAACTGGCACGATGAGTACGAGCGCGTCTTCCTCGGCGGCATGACCTGCGACAGCGACGACTACTACAACAGCGAGCAGCACGTCAACGCCATCTACCTGCC
>CAZFBP010000483.1:0-1679 GCA_964517255.1 uncultured Chryseobacterium sp. | reverse complement strand
AGGAGGAGCAGGATTCGAAAGCGACGCGCCCGAAGCGCGAAGAGCCCGGCACCTTGGAGAAGATGACCAAGAACCCCATGGCGCGGCAGGTGGGCAACACCATCGTGCGTGAGCTCACGCGCGGACTGCTCGGCGTGCTGGGGATACGCGCGGCGCCGAGGCGGAGGGCGGGGTGGTAGCGGGAATGAAGAAGCCTCGTCATTCCAAGGCTTCTCGAGCTCAAGGTGACGACGGTCAGCGTCGGCGGTTCATGAAGATCATCACGTAGTACAGCAGCGTGGCGATGGAGCCAATGGCCGCGACGAGGTAGGTGCGCGCGGCCCACTTCAGCGCATCGGCGCTCATGTCGTACTCGCTCGCGGTGACAATGCCGTTGCTCTTGATCCACGCCAGTGCGCGGTTGCTCGCATCGTATTCCACCGGCAGGGTGATCAGGCTGAAGAGCGTGGTCATGGCGAAGAGGACGATGCCGCCCAGCAGCAAGGCAGGGAACTGGTTGATGAGCAGGATGCCGCCTAAGAGAACCCATTGCATCCACCGGCTGGCCACGCTCACCACGGGCACGAGCTTGCTGCGCATCGTCAACCATTGGTAGCCCTTGGCGTGCTGCACCGCGTGCCCGCACTCATGCGCGGCGACGGCGGCGGCCGCGGCGTTGCGCGCGTGGCACACCGGCTCGCTCAGGTTCACGGTGCGCGTGGCGGGGTTGTAGTGGTCGGTGAGGGAGCCGGGCACGCTCACCACCTTCACGTTGGTGATCCCGTGGTCGTGCAGCATGCGCTCGGCCACCTCGCGGCCGCTCATGTTGTTGCTCAGCGGCGTGCGGCTGTACTTCTCGAACCGCGTCTTCAACTGCTGGCTCACCAGCCAGCTCACGCCCATCACCAGGATGCCGATCAGGTAAGCGCCCATCATCGGATTGCCCTCCATCATCATGTTCTGTTGTCTTTAGCGCGCGGCCCGGCAATTCCGCTGCCGCATTCGCGTTCCTGACACATCGGCAGCCATGCTCGCCGAACCTTCGGGCCGGAAGCGTGTTCTTCCTGCACACCTTTGCGTTGCCGATGAAGAATCTCCTCCCAATAACCGCCGCGCTCCTCTTACTGCTTTCGGGCTGTACCATCTCCAACCCGGCCAAGTACTACGAACGCGCCGAGGCGATGAAGCCCTACGACGCCGTGATCGTGCCCGGCATGCCGTACACGGATGACGCAGGCGTGCACATCGGGTTGAAGGCAAGGATGGTTTGGGCCGTGCATCTCTATCGCCAGGGCGTCGCCAAGCGCATCATCGTGTCCGGATCAGCCGTGTACTCGCCCTACGTGGAAGCACGGATCATGCGGGAGTACGCGGTGGCCATGGGCGTGCCGCGCGAGCACATCCTCCTGGACGAGCGGGCGGAGCACAGCACCGAGAACCTCTATTATGGCTACCAGGTGGCCTGCGCTGCGGGAATGAGCCATGTGGCCTTGGCCAGCGACCAGTTCCAGACCAAGATGCTCAAGCCGATGCTCCGCGCCATGAACCGTCGTTTGGGTGTGCGGATCGATTTGATTCCCTTGGTCAGGCAGGAGGTCTCGGAGCTCTTCGCGGCCACCAATCCGGTCATCGACCCCACGGTGGCTCTGGAACCGGATTTCGTTTCAATCACGGAGCGCGAATCGTTCTGGAAGCGATGG
>CAZFBP010000482.1:0-1691 GCA_964517255.1 uncultured Chryseobacterium sp. | reverse complement strand
TGGGCCGATAGTACGGTCCAATGTCCGTCGGTTTATTTACGGGCGCCGAATTCAACCCGCACGGCATCGCCCTCGTGCAGGCCCAGCAGCTTCGATGCGCCGCCGCCGCTGCCATCGCCGCCCTTGTTCACGGCGATCTCCAGGTGCCCACTGGCATTGAAGAAGGCCACCGACAACCCGTTGGGCACATCGCTGTAGGTGCTGTGGATGCGGGTGATGTCATCGGCCACGCGGCCGAAGCGGATGCGGAACGGGCGGCCCGCGTTCATCTCCTCGAAGAGCGCGCGCTTGATGTTGGTCATCACGTTGCCGTAATGGTCCACGTAGGTGGCGCGGCCCACGATGGCGTTCTCCATGATCGAGGGCGCGAAGCCGATGAGCTCGCGCAATGCGCTCATGCGCCGGCCGATGGTCTCGGGGGTTCCGCCGCGCGCCAGGTGGCAGGCGGCCTTCACGAAGACCGATCGCGTAGGGAAGGCGGCGTGGTGGTCGTCGAGCTTCATGGTGAGCTCGAAGGCCTCGTACGGCCCGCCCTCGAAGATCAGTGGCAGGATCCCGTTGTCGGCGGTGATGAAGTAATGCCCGCCGTGCCGTGCGACCACGTGCGCCGTGAGCGCATCGGCCTCGGGGTTCACGCCGATGATGTGGATGCTGCCCGAGGGGAAAGCCGGGAACGCGTTACGCGCCACGTGGGCCGCCATGCCGGTGTGGAAGGGCCGCACCTCGTGGGTGATGTCCACCACGGTGGCGGTGGGCTCCTGCTGCATGATGGCCGCTTTCACCACCGCTACGTAGTGGTCGCGCGTGCCCATGTCGGTGGTCAGGGTGATGATCGCCATCGCGCGCTTGCCCGCCTCACGGCGTGGCCTACTTTCGGGCGGTCAAAACTAGAGGGCGGCATTACGCCTTTCCCGAAAGATCTCAACACCCCGACGCTGCGCTTGAGCGAGAAGCTGATCACCATCACGGGCGTGGACCCCGTGGACATCCTGGGCGCCAACGACGCCAACCTGCGCATCATCCGAGGGCTCTTCCCCAAGCTCAGCCTCGTGGCGCGCGGCGACACCGTGAAGGTGAGCGGCGCCCCGGACGACATCGCCCTCTTCGAGGAGCGATTCAATGAGCTGATCGCGCACGTGGCGCGCTACAACGAGCTGCCGCGCAAGGTGCTCGACGACATCATGGGCGGCGGTGAGTCCACGCGCACCGGCGACCCCGAGGACGATGTGCTGGTGTACGGCAACGCCGGGCTGCGCGTGAAGGCCCGCACGCCCAACCAGCAGCGGCTCGTGGAGGCCGTGGCCGAGAGCGACATGGTCTTCGCCATCGGTCCCGCCGGCACCGGCAAGACCTACACGGCGGTGGCACTGGCCGTGAAAGCGCTCAAGGACCGCAGCGTGCGCCGCATCATCCTTACCCGGCCAGCGGTGGAAGCGGGGGAGAACCTCGGCTTCCTGCCCGGCGACCTGCGCGAGAAGCTCGACCCCTACCTGCAGCCGCTCTACGATGCGCTCAAGGACATGATCCCCGCCACGCGCCTCATGGAGCACCTGGAGGAAGGCATCATCCAGATCGCCCCGCTGGCCTTCATGCGCGGCCGCACGCTCGACAACGCCTTCGTGATCCTCGACGAGGCGCAGAACGCCACCCTGCCGCAGATCAAGATGTTCCTCACCCGCATGGGGCGCAAC
>CAZFBP010000481.1:0-1696 GCA_964517255.1 uncultured Chryseobacterium sp. | reverse complement strand
ACAGCTGCGCCATCGGGTTGCGCAAGCCCGATGCGGCCGCCTTCCACCACGTGTTGCAGCAGCACGAGGCCGACCCCGCGCGAACACTCTTCATCGACGACAGCATCCAGCATGTGCATGGCGCCCGTGCCGCAGGGCTGCGGGCCGAACACCTCGAACTGGAGAAGGAGGACGTGCTCGGGCTGGCGGCGCGGCTCGGTCTGCTGGCCTAACGGCCCTTCCTTCCCTTCCCCTTCTTCGCCCTGGGCAGGGGCAGTGCCTCGGCCATCGCCAGCAGGGTCGATGCGAGTTTCCGGTCCGCATCGATCCGGTCCTCGGACACCAGGTAATACGGCTTCGACCCGGGATAGGCCTGGCCCTGTTCGCAATCGTTCAACGCGACGCTCTCGGGCATGATCTTCACGAACAGCTGGTCGTCGCAGATGAAGGCCACCGGCTTGCCGTCGGCATACAGCGCGAACTCGCCGAACATGGCCTTCACGTGGAAGCGCTCGGGATGGCCCAGCTTCCGCAGGATGAAGTCGGCGGTCTCCTTGCGCGTGGCCACGGTCAATCCCGCAGTTCCTGGGTGAGCTCGATGAGCACGCCGTTCGCCTCCTTGGGGTGCACGAAGCACACCAGCTTGTTGTCGGCCCCGCGCTTGGGCTCGGCGTTCAGCAGGGTGAATCCTTCCGCCGCCAGGCGGGTCATCTCCGCCCGGATGTCGGCCACCTCGAAGGCGATGTGATGCACTCCTTCGCCCCGCTTGTCGATGGCCTTGGCAATGGGGCCGTCCGCACGTGTGCTCTCCAGCAGTTCGATCTTGTTGGGCCCCACCTGGAAGAAGGCGGTGAGCACCCCTTCGCTCTCCACGTGCTCGCGTTTGTAGCACGGGGTGCCCAGCAGTCGGGCATAGGTCTCCTCGGCCCTGGCAAGGTCCTTCACGGCAATGCCGATGTGCTCGATGCGGATCATGGGCGGATGCAGGTCCTGGTTGGGGCGATGGATGCGCGAAGGCCTGAAGAAGAAAGCCTCCCAGGGTACGGGAGGCTTCCAGGAGCAGCGACGGACGTTCAGCGCTTGATGAACGTCTCGCCCATCTTGCTGTCGTAGTTCAGGTAGTACAGGTCCTTCTTCAGCGAGGCGATGTCGATCTTGTTGGCATAGCCCCGCTTGACGATGTTCCCGTACTGGTCGTAGATCTCATACAGGGTGGCGGCCGAGAAGAGGATCTCGTCCTTGGGCTTGGGCGGGCTCCAGGTCACCAGGGCCACGCTCGGGTCGGTGAACTTCACCGCTTCGCTGTACCGGCTGCGCTTGGTCATGTCCACCTGCTTCACCCGCACGGTGTTCTCTCCGCTGTGGGGCGTCACCTTGAACTCGTAGCTGTGCTCGCCCGGGGTCCCGATGCCCATCACTTCGCCCACCTTCACCCATTTGTTCCAGCGCTTCTGCTCCACCACGTAGGGAAGTTCGCCGGTCTCGTTGGAGGAGGTCCACTTGTACAGGCCGTCGGGCGACACCGCCTGCTGCACGATATCGAAAGTGCTGCGGGGCTTGAGCACCTCGGGGTTCAGCACCACGGGGGTGCAGCCGTCCTTGTGCTTGATCTTCACCACGAGGGCATCGCCGAGCTTGAGCCCGAAGTTGGCCAGGTCCACCTCGAAGGCGCTGGAGTTGATCTCGTCGGTGGCGATCTGGTCGTTCACCGTGACCT
>CAZFBP010000480.1:0-1697 GCA_964517255.1 uncultured Chryseobacterium sp. | reverse complement strand
TTGGACTCGGCGCTTACGCTCTACGAAGAAGGCCTGGCCCTCCACGAGCGCTTGGCGGACAGCGTGGGCATCGCCAACGACCTCAACGCCATCGGGCGCGTGCAGATGCTCCGCGGCGATCACGGCAAGGCCGTGGACCTCTACCAACAGAGCCTGCATATCCAGGAAGAGCTCGGCAACAAACGCGGCATCTGCACCTCGCTGGCGAACCTCGGCGGCCTGTACCTCGATCAGCGCGACTGGAAGGAGGCGCTCGGGTACTACCGTCGTGCTGCTGCGATGGCGGAGGAACTGGACGATCAGCACCAGCTGGGTACGCAACAGGAGGAGATCGGTTCGTGCCTTGAGGAACTGGGCGATACCAGCGGATCCATGGGTGCATACCGGCGTAGCGAGGCCATCAGACTGTCCATCGGCGACCTCCATGGTCTGGTGAACGTGCGTAACCGCATGGCATCGCTCCTGCTCGACCAACACCGGCACAGCGATGCCAAGGCGCTCTTCGGCCAAAGCGTGACGATGGCCCGCGAAGAGGACCTGCCCTATGGCCTGGGCAATGCACTGGTGGGCATGAGCACCGTGCTGCTGCGGGAAGGCGAGCCCGCCCGTGCGCTCGCGTTGGCCGTGGCCGCCGACAGCGCCGCCGCGCGTGCGGAGGAATTGAACCTACAGCGCGATGCGGCCGCTGCGCGGTATGCCGCCTTGAAGGCATTGGGTCGCTGGCAGGAAGCATTGGCGGTGCATGAGCGGGAGGTGCTTTTGAACGACAGCATATTGCGCGAGGAGAACCAGCGCGAGCTCTTGCGCAGCGGGTTCCGGTACGCCTACGAGCGTGCGGCCGAGACGGATAGCCTGCGCCATGCCGCAGAGCGAACGCGCACCGAGGCGGAACACAAGGAGCAGCGGGCCTGGCTGCTGGCCCTGTTGGCGATCGCCGCCATCCTGGGGCTGGCGGCCTGGTTGCGCATGCGCTACGTGTCGCGGGCGAAACGCGCTGTGGAAGAAGCCCAGGGCAGACTGGTGGAGAGCGAACGCATGCGCGAAGCCACCGAGGTGCGTATGCGCATCGCGCGCGATGTGCATGACCAGCTCGGCAGCGACCTTACCAAGCTCGTCCTCCTCAGCACAGAAGCGAAGGAGGTTGCACACGCCGGAACCAACGGGCTGCCAGAGATCGCCCATGACATCGAGCGCATAGCGGGCGAGGCCAATCGCTCCCTGGGCGACATCGTGTGGGCCATCGACCCGCACCACGATTCGCTCGCGGGCCTCACCGAGCGGGTTCGTGCGCACGCCGAGCGTATGCTCAAGTGGAGCAAGGTGGAGCACACCGTGGATTGTGTGCATGAAGGCCCGGACCGGGCGCTCGATCCCGCCATCAAGCGCGACATCTACCTGATGCTGCGGGAGGCGCTGAACAACGCCATCAAGTATGCCAAGGCAAGTCACATCACCGTGCGTTTGCACACCTCGCTGAGCGATGTGGAGTTCGAGGTGAAAGACGATGGCGTCGGCATGGATACCAGGAACGCGAACGGTCAAGGGTTGAAGAACATGCGCCAACGCGCCGAAAGCTCGGGCGGTTCGATCACCATGACCAGTTCATCCGTGGAAGGCACATCCATCGTCTTCAGGGCACGATTGGCCGTGGGATAACCTGAACGGGTTATTTCCGGTGGGGAGGAAACGCATCACCT
>CAZFBP010000479.1:0-1699 GCA_964517255.1 uncultured Chryseobacterium sp. | reverse complement strand
CGCCATCGTGCTGCTGCTGATCCGCGCGCGCGACCGCCGCATCCGATTCCGCAGCCGCATGGAGCAGGAGCGCGTGCGCTTCCAGCTCGAGGCCTTGCGCAGCCAGGTCGATCCGCACTTCCTCTTCAACAGCTTCAACGCGCTGGTGGAATTGATCGAGAGCGAGCCGGCCCGCGCGGTGGAGCATGTGGAGCAACTCAGCTTCTTCTTCCGCAACATCCTGCAGGTGCGCGACTGTGAGCGCATCACGTTGGACGAGGAACTGAAGCTCCTGGAGAACTACTTCGCCCTGGAGCAACGCCGCTTCGGCGCATCCATCGCCTTGGAAGTGCAGGCCGGCGCGGTGAGCCGCGCGCGCGGCGTGGTGCCGCTCACCTTGCAGCTCCTGGTGGAGAACGCGCTGAAGCACAACGTGGTGACCGGTAGGCAGTCCTTCGTGATCAGCGTGAAGGCCGATGGCGTTGCGGTGGAGGTGGCCAATCCGATCAGGCCGCGCGCCACGCCGCTGCGCTCCACCGGCTTCGGGCTGGAGGCCATTACCAAGCGTTACGCGGTGCTCACCGAGCGTCCTATTGCAGTGCAACGAGGCGACGGAGCGTTCCGCGTACGGGTACCCTTAATCGACCCTGAGCCATGAGAGTGCTGATCGTGGAGGATGAGGAAGCGGCGGTGAAGCGCCTGCGCAAGATGCTCGTGACCATCGATAACGCCATCGAGGTCGTGGGCGTTGCGCCCAGCATCGTGGCCGCTGCGGAGTGGATCGGCGCGAACCCCGCGCCCGACCTCGCGCTCTTCGATGTGCAGCTGGCCGATGGCGAGAGCTTCGAGGTGTTCAAGCGCGCCGAAGTGGGCTTCCCCGTGATCTTCACCACCGCCTATGATGAGCATGCCCTGCGCGCGTTCCGCGTGAGCGCCATCGATTACCTGCTGAAGCCGATCAACGCCGAGGAGCTGCGGGGCGCGGTGCAGCGCGCGCAGAAACTGGGCGTGGTGCGCGACCACGGGGCCTTGTCAACAGTGGCGGCGCCAACCGATGAGCCGGTGGCCTACGCCAAGCGCTTCCTCATCCGCTACGGCGAGCATTTCAAGGTGGTGGAGCCCGAGCAGATCGCCTACTTCCATTCGCTGCTGAAGAACACCTTTTTGCGCACCCGCGAAGGCAAGGACCTGCCGATGGATGAGAGCCTGGACCGGCTGGAGAAACAGATGGACCCGCAGAAGTTCATCCGCCTCAACCGTCAGCTCATCGTTCACCTGCGCAGCATCAAGGAGCTGCTGGCCTACAGCAAGAGCCGCGTGAAGGTGGTGCTCGATCCGCCGTACAGCGACGATGCCATCGTGAGCAGTGAGCGCAGCGCCGCCTTCAAGCGCTGGCTGGCTGGCGGCTGAACCGCTTCGTCAGGCGCGCTTCCCGTTTCCTCGTGTTCCATTCGTGAAGCGCTTGACGCGCGCAGGACTTTCGATGCACCAATCGCCATGAGCCAGATCTTCCAGCTCGATCCCGCCGACCTCGCCCTGCTGCTGGCGATGGCCCCGGGGGAACGCATCGGCGCCATCAGCCGCCTGAACCGCCTGGCCGCTACGCCCAGCGCCTCAATGCAGTGGAGATCCTGGCGCAGTTGGCGGAGAGCAACGAGCGGAGAAGCGTGCGCCGAAGCATGGCCGCGCAGGACTCGCCCGATTCATCGCTGCGTCATCC
>CAZFBP010000478.1:0-1711 GCA_964517255.1 uncultured Chryseobacterium sp. | reverse complement strand
CGCTATGAAGCCGGAGGAGCGTGACGAACTGGTGCGGTACCGCGTGCAGTGCGCGCACGAGGCATTGGCCGAGGCTGTGGCGCTCATGGAACGTGCGCTTTGGCGTGGCAGCATGAACAGGCTTTATTACGCCATGCACTATGCGGTCGTGGCACTCCTGGCCACACGTGATGTCTTTCCCAAAACGCACAAGGGTGCACGCCAGCAATTCAGCCTTCTCTTCCTTGCCACCGGAACGATACCGGAGGCTCTGGGTCTGTCCTATTCCGAGCTGTTCGAGCGTCGCCACAGCGGCGACTACGACGATTTCGTGAGCGTGGAAGGTGATGCGGTGGTTCGGATGCACGAACAAACGGTGATGATGATCGGCACGATCGAGGCGATCATCGCGGGGAGGTTAGGGCCGCGATGAATGAAGTTGACGACCATGCCCACCCAAGCCCACCTCCTCTCCCTCCTCCAGCGCGTGAAAGACCCGGAGATCCCGGCCATCAGCGTGGTGGAACTGGGCGTGGTGCGTGGCGTGGATGTGGATGCGGACGGCAAGGCGATCGTGACCATCACCCCCACCTACACCGGCTGCCCGGCCATGGACGTGATGGCCGCCGACATCAAGAAGGAACTGCTGGAGGGCGGTGTGCCCGCCGTGGAGGTGAAACTGGTGCTCTCCCCCGCCTGGACCACCGACTGGATCACCGACGAGGGCAAGCGCAACCTGAAGGAATATGGCATCGCCCCGCCCGAGAAGACCGCCGACATCCGTGCGTTGAAGGGCGAACAGCCCGTGGTGGCTTGTCCCCAGTGCGGCTCCACCAACACCGTGATGCTTTCCGCCTTCGGCAGCACGGCCTGCAAGGCGCTGTGGAGGTGCAACGATTGCCTGGAGCCGTTCGATCAGTTCAAGTGCTTGTGAGCGATCGGTTCATCTGATCTTCGCACCATGTCCTACACCAAGATCCACTACACCGTCGCCGATGGCGTCGCCACCATCACCCTGAACCGTCCGGACAAGCTGAACAGCTTCGACCGGGAGATGGCGCTGGAGACCATCGACGCGCTGGACAAGGCCAAGGACGATGCGACCGTGCGGGCCGTGCTGCTCACCGGTGAAGGACGGGCCTTCTGTGCCGGGCAGGACCTGGCGGAGGCCATCGCGCCGGGCACCAGGATCGAAGAGATCATCAACGCGCAGTACAACCCCATCGTGCGCCGGCTCCGTGCCCTGCCAAAGCCGGTGGTGTGCGCGGTGAACGGGGTGGCCGCCGGTGCGGGCGCCAACATCGCCTATGCCTGCGACCTGACGCTGGCGGCCGAAAGCGCGAACTTCATCCAGAGCTTCATCAACATCGGCCTGATCCCCGACAGCGGGGGCACCTTCACCCTGCCGCGCCTGGTGGGCATGCAGCGCGCCTTCGGGCAGATGATCCTGGCGCCCAAGGTGAGCGCCAGGGAGGCCGAGACCCTGGGCATGATCTGGCGGTGCGTGCCTGACGCCGAGCTGATGAACGAGGCCATGAGCCTGACCATTAAGCTGGCCCAGATGCCCACCAAGGCCATCGCCCTCACCAAGGAGGCCCTGAACCGCGCGCAGAACGCCGGCCTCGACACCCAGCTGGACCACGAGAACGAGCTGCAGAGCCTCGCCGGCCGCAGCCATGACTACAACGAGGGCGTGAAGGCGTTCCTGGAGAAGCGCAAGCCGGTGTACACC
>CAZFBP010000477.1:0-1714 GCA_964517255.1 uncultured Chryseobacterium sp. | reverse complement strand
CCAGCTGATGGTGTTGCCACCGACGGTGTTCGTTCCGCCATCGTTGCTGATGAGCACTTGCGCCTGCGGTGTGCTGCACAAGGCCAGCGCTGCTATGACGATCGCGCTGCGTGCTGCGTTCCGTTGTGTCCGTGTGTTCATGATCCCGGGTGTTGTGCGGTGATCACGATCACTTGCCGATCTGTGCGTCCAGCACCTGCTGCAGTTGCTGCATCAGTGCGGTGTTCGCATCCAGCTGCGCGCGGATGGCATCCAGGGCGGCGTCCTTGGCGGTGTTGCCCGCCTCCAAGGCCGCGATGCGCGCCCGCTGCTCCTCGATCAAGGCCTGTTGTTCCTGGATGGCCTTGGTCAGCACGGAGATCACCGGCATGCTGTTCACGGTCTGGGGTTGGATGCCGCCATCGGCGGTGCGCGCATCCTTCTCGCCGTTCACCGCGCTGGGGATCACCGCCTGCAGTTCGTCGGCGATGAAGCCCTCGTGCTGCACATCATCCCCGGTGAAGATGCTGCCTTCGATCTTCCGGTAGTTGTAGGTCACGGGTCTCAGCAGCTTCACGCGGTCGATGGCGCTGGTGGTGATGGGGCTGATGTGCTCCTTGAGCCTGCGGTCGGAGGTGAACTGCACGGTGCCCACGTTCACGTTGTCGATCCACGCCTGCAGGCCCGCGCCGGTCCAGAAGAAATTGAAGGTGTTGCCGCCGTACCCACCGCTGATCCCCGCCTTGCAGGTGTACCCGACGCTGGTTTTGATCCTGCCGCCTTCCACAACCAGCTTCTCGTCCGGTGTGACGACGCCGATGCCCACATTGCCACTGGCCGTGATGGCCATCCGATCGTTGTAGCCAGTAATATTGCCCACCGCGTTCAACGACCTGAAGTGCAGAGTGCCTGATGGCCCCCAATTGACCACCCCGTTCGCTGAATTGAAGGTGAGGTGGTCCTTGATGCGAACAATACCATTCACATCAAGCTTGTGTTCTGGTGCGGTGGTGCCGATGCCCACGTTGCCGCTGTTGGTGTTTGCGATGTGCGGGCCGAAGGTGCTCCACTCCGAAGTGGTGGCCGTGAGCGCACCGCTGTATGGGTCCATCGTTATCGCTGCGGCGTTCGAGAGGCACAAGCTGTACACCTTCATGTCAGTGCTGCCTCCGTTCACCACAAAGGCGTGATTTCCGGCCACCGCAACAGATGTAGGGGCAGATCCCGCTGCGATGGTGGCACTGAGGCTGGGTGCGTTCGGGTTGCTCACATTGAACACCTGTAGATTGTTGCTGCCTCCCGCATTCACCACATAGGCGTAATTGCCCGAAACTGCCACGGATCGGGGACTTATTCCGGTGGCGATAGTGGCACTCAGGATGGGTGCGGCCGGGTTGCTCACATTGAACACCTCAAGTGTGTTGACGTTTTCGTTCACTACATAGGCGTAATTCCCCGCCACGGCCACCGAAAAGGCAGAGGATCCGGTGGCGATGGTGGCACTGAGGCTGGGTGCGGCCGGGTTGCTCACGTCGAACACCATCATGCTGTTGATACCCGAATGCACCACATAAGCGTAGTTGCCTGAAACAGCCACAGCATATGGCTGGCTTCCGGTGGCGATGGTGGCACTGAGGCTGGGTCCGGTCGGGTTGCTCACGTTGAACACCTGCAGGGTGCCGCTAGCGAAGTTCACGACATAGGCGTAATTGCCGGCCACGGCCACTGATTGCGG
>CAZFBP010000476.1:373-1716 GCA_964517255.1 uncultured Chryseobacterium sp. | reverse complement strand
CCTTGTTCGCCAGCACATCGCGCAGCGCGGTGTAGCGCTCGGCGCGCTGGTGGCGCAGCACGTAGCGCTTGCTCAATCCTCGTACGCTGATGATCGGCTCGCTCATGCTCAGATGATGTCAGCGAAGCCGCGCGCGGTGCGGCGGAAGCGCGCGATGCCGAGCGCCAATAGGAACAGCGTGGCGGCGCAGGAGACCAGGAAGCCCTGCAGGTGGATGGGCGCTCCGCCGAGCAGGCACCAGCGGAAGCCATCGACCACGGCCACCAAGGGATTGCATGCGTAGATCAACTTCACGGCATCGGGGATGGTGGGATTATCGAATACCGCTTGGCTGGTGAAGGCCACCGGCGTCACGTACAGCCCGAACTGCACGATGAAGGGCACGATGTATCGGAAGTCGCGGTACTTCACGTTGAGCGAGGCGATAAGTAGGCCCGGACCTGTAGAGGCAAGCAACGCCAGCAAGAGGAACAAGGGCATCAGCAGCGCTTGCGGACCGGGGACGAAGCCGTAGATGAGCATCAGCACGGCGAGCAAGGCCAGCGCGAGCAGGAAATCGATGAGGCTCACGAGCACGGTGCTGAAAGGGAGCACCAAGCGCGGGAAATACACCTTGGTAACCAGGTTGCTGTTGCCGATGAGCGAGTTGGCCGTTTCACCGAAAGCTGTGGCGAAGAATTGCCAAGGCAGCACAGCGGCCGCCACGCTGATCACGCGCGGTGCTCCTTCGGGCGCCTCGGCACCGAAGAGCCAGCCGATGAACCACATGGCACCGATGGCGATGGCGGGGCGCAGCAGGCCCCAGAGCACGCCCACGGCGGTCTGCTTGTAGCGCACCAGCACATCGCGCCAGGCCAGGAAGGCGAGCAGCCCGCGATGGTCCCAGAGGTCGCGCCAATAGCGCTGGCTGCTGGTGCCGGGCGTGATCACGACGCGGTGGCGGTGCATGCGGTCTTGAGGAGGCGGCCAAATGTACCCCAGGGCCTGCGCGCGCATGGGCTAGCGCTGGCAGCGCTAGGCCTGCGGGAACTTGTGCGGGTCGGTGTACTCGTCGTCGAGGCCGCGCTTCACCACGTGCATCTTATGTCCGAGCATCGCCAGCTCACGATGGCCGTTCGACACCAGCCACTTCAGCGCCTCGGCGTCGCCATCGCCGGTGAGGGCCACTTGCTTCAAAGCCTGCATGCCGTTGCGCTCCAGCCAGTCCAGCGCGCCCTCATCGCCCTCGATGCCGTTGATCACCGCCATGAGCTGCGGATGGCCGTTCTTCATCAGCCAGTCGCGCGCGTCGGGCTTGTTGCGCAGCGCGAAGCGCCGGTAAAGGCCCGAGCGACAGTCCTGAA
>CAZFBP010000476.1:0-363 GCA_964517255.1 uncultured Chryseobacterium sp. | reverse complement strand
GTTGCCGCTGAGGGCCTCGCCCCAGGCCAGCAGGATCTTCACGGGGTAGTCCATGCGCATGGCGCCCGAAAGGAACGAAGCGATGGCGCGCGTTCGCCGCACGGCACGATCGATCGTGGATAAGTGCGATGCGTCGTCGAAGACGCAGGGCAGGGCACCCGGATACTTTCGCCTCACACCGTTCCTTGAGCGAATGAAGAAGAAAGACCGGAAGATCTTCGTGCTCGACACCTCCGTGATCCTGCACGATCACTCAGCCATCACCAACTTCGACGAGCATGATGTGGCCATACCGATCCAGGTGCTCGAGGAGCTCGACACCTTCAAGAAAGGAAACGATACGATCAACTACGAGGCGCGGGA
>CAZFBP010000475.1:0-1718 GCA_964517255.1 uncultured Chryseobacterium sp. | reverse complement strand
TGCACAACTACCTGCGGTCAGAGCAGGAGCTCTACTACACCGAGCGTGATGGCGTGAATTACGTGTGGGGCTGGCACTTCCATCGCCAGCGGCGCGGTTTGCTAAGGTGGCAGCGACGACTCGACCCAAAGGACACCGTGCGCAAATGCCGACTGAAACATGGCGACACGTTGGTCGCCGTACGCGTGGAAAGCCTGGTACCGCTCGATGCCGTGCGTGAGCAGATGCTCCGGCGAGGTGAAGAGGTCAAGAAAAAAACGTGAGGCATGCGCAGGAAGATCACCAGCAATTTCGTCAACTGGGTCGATGGCATGAAGCTGTCGAAGGACCAGTTCATCACGCAGGAGCGCGCCATCCGTGATCATCTGCGCGATGCCGTCGAACTCGGCCTCAGCGACCACCACTTCGGCCTTCTGGAACCGGTGGATTTGAGCTTCCACGGCCGCGAAGCACGACTGATCGCATGCAGGGCAGTGTGCCGGGATGGCTCCAGGATCGAGCACCTGCCGGAGCATGAGCAGGCTGCTGACGCTGATCTCTCCACCTACCAGAACCCCGAGCACGAAGGCCGCAGCTTCTATCTGCTCGCCATGCCGCAACACGAAGCCTCAGAAGGACTGGGGCCGTATGTCGGTGAACCGCCAAGGCAGGAGACCTGTGTTCCACGCATGAAGCTCTTGGTGATGCCGGATGACCGCTTGAACGTTACGGCATTGCGCAGCGCTATGCTGCCGATCGCACGCTTCAGCGTCCAGCAAGGAAAGGTGGTGCCCGCTTCGGATTACCTGGCTCCCTGGTTCCAGATCCTTGGATGCCCCGATCTGGAGAAGCTGAAGCAGGACTTGGAGGAGACCTTAAACGTAGTCTCCGGAGGAAGCCGGATGGTGCTGAACAAGCTCTACGATAAGCCGCGCGAGATCCAGGATCGTTTCCCCAACCGCAACTACGAGCATTGGGCCATCCACACGCTCAATTCCATTTCGCGGCTGAAGGCTGACCTGCAATTGGGCATGGAGCGCCCCTATCAGCTCGTCCGGGCCGTGATGGAACTGGCCAATGCGATCGAGGGCGCTTGGGCCAGCATGCCGGAGCGCGAAGAGTTCATGAAGCAGATGGAGGGCATCGGGAATTGGTCGCGGCTCGTCCGCGGCATGCAGACGGCCATGAGCAAACTGGCCTCGTTCCGCTACACGCATTGGGACCTGAACCCTGCCTGCGAGCTCTGCGCCACCTTCCTCGAGCAGGCGCGCTTGGTCCATGCCCAGCTCGGTGAATTGAATCGCTTCGAACCGGTGACCTTATTGCGCGATGTGCCGCAAGCCACCCAGCAGGAAGTCATCAAGCCGGTGAAGCCAGAGCCTGAGCCCGGCCAGTTCAAGTGGAATCAGACCAAACCATGAGCAAGCCCGCAGCCCGCGTCAGCGATATGCACACCTGCCCCATGAGCGATGGGCCCAAGCCGCACGTGGGCGGGCCAGTGATGCCTCCAGGTGCACCGACTGTGCTCATCGGAGGCATGCCCGCAGCCACCGTGGGCAACCTCTGCACCTGCGCCAGCGCGCCGGATTCCATCATCATGGGCTCTGCCACCGTGATGATCGGCGGAAAGCCCGCAGCGCGCATGGGAGACCAGACGGCGCACGGCGGAGTAATCGTGGCCGGTTGTCCTACTGTGCTCATTGGCGGTTGAGAACCCCAAAGCGTAATAACATGGAACC
>CAZFBP010000474.1:611-1718 GCA_964517255.1 uncultured Chryseobacterium sp. | reverse complement strand
TCAACCTTCAGCTACATCGAGGATGTGCTGAAGCAGAAAGGTGAATTGGTCACCGTGTAAGGGCGAATCACGATTCGCCCGGAACGATGACCGCGACGATGTAGCGTCGACCCCCTGGTCGACATGAAAGGCGAAGGATTCGACGCCGACCTACTGGGTCGGCCATGAAAGGAAGAAGGAAACGAAAAGAAGAACGAAACGGAAGGAATGAGCAAGACGGGGACCATTGAGCAGGACGGCGTCATCAAAGAGGCGCTGAGCAATGCCATGTTCCGCGTGGAGCTGGAGAACGGTCACGTGATCATCGCACACATCAGCGGGAAGATGCGGATGCACTACATCCGGATACTGCCCGGCGACAAGGTGAAGGTGGAGATGAGCCCGTACGACCTGAGCAAGGGACGCATCACCTTCCGCTACAAGAGCTAAAGAACCAGAGCACCATGAAGGTCAGGGCCTCACTGAAGAAGCGCTCGGCGGACTGCAAGATCGTCCGCCGCAAAGGGCGCCTTTACATCATCAACAAGAAGAACCCCAAGTTCAAGCAGCGTCAAGGCTGAGAACACAACCGAACGAGCATGGCACGTATCGCAGGCATCGACCTACCCAAGCACAAGCGCGGGGCCATCGGCCTCACCTACATCTACGGCATTGGCCGCAGCAGGGCGCTTGACATCCTTCAGCACGCCGGCGTGAGCCCCGACACCAAGGTGGAGGAGTGGAGCGACGATGAGCAGGCGCGCATCCGCCAATGGATCAACGAGCATGTGAAGGTGGAGGGAGCCTTGCGCAGCGAGGTGCAGTTGAGCATCAAGCGCCTGGTTGACATCAGCAGCTGGCGCGGCCAACGCCACCGTAGCGGCCTGCCCGTTCGCGGCCAGCGCACCCGCACCAACAGCCGCACCCGCAAGGGCAAGCGCAAGACCGTGGCCAACAAGAAAAAAGCGACCAAGTAGGGGCGGATCATGATCCGCCCCCTTGGGCGCGATCGGTTCCCCAACCGACCCAATCGAAACGACAATGGCAAAGCAAGCAGAAGGCAAGGGCGGCGCAGCCGCCGGCAAGAAGAAGAAGAAGGTGGTGGTGGTCGAGGCATTCGGCCAGGCC
>CAZFBP010000474.1:0-601 GCA_964517255.1 uncultured Chryseobacterium sp. | reverse complement strand
AACAACCTGATCGTGAGCCTCACCAATAACAAGGGCGAGGTGATCAGCTGGTCCTCTTCCGGCAAGCAGGGCTTCCGCGGCAGCAAGAAGAACACCCCGTACGCGGGCCAGGTGAGCGCCGAGGAGGCCGCCCGCGAGGCCTTCGAATTGGGCCTTCGCAAAGTGAAGGTCTTCGTGAAAGGCCCTGGTGGCGGACGCGAGAGCGCCATCCGCGCGCTGCACAACAGCGGCGTGGAGGTCACCGAGATCGTCGATATCACCCCCATGCCCCACAACGGCTGCCGTCCGCCCAAGAAGCGCCGCGTTTAACACCAACCAACCTGTAGGAGCGCGAAGGACGCGCGCTCCGTTGTCGGTGCGGGAAAACCAAGGCCGCACCCAAATCGAAGAGCAATGGCACGATACACCGGACCCAAGACACGCATCGCCCGCAAATTCGGCGAAGCCATACTCGGCCCCAGCAAGTGGATGGAGCGCAAGCCCCATGCGCCCGGGCAGCACGGCCCCACCAAGCGCCGCAAGAAGGACAGCGAGTACTCCACACAGCTCAAGGAGAAGCAGAAGGCCAAATACACCTACGGCATCCTGGAGCGCCAATTCG
>CAZFBP010000473.1:0-1729 GCA_964517255.1 uncultured Chryseobacterium sp. | reverse complement strand
AGAGGTCGAAGATCTGCGGGTGGGCCTTCTCGATCTCGTCGAAGAGCACCACGCTGTAGGGCCGGCGGCGGATGCGGTTCACCAGCAATCCGCCTTCTTCGTAGCCCACCAGGCCGGGCGAGGTGCCGATGAGCTTCTGCACATCGCGCTCCTCCTTGTACTCGCTCATGTCGAAGCGCAGCAGCGCCGCCTCGTCGTTGAAGAGTTGTTCGGCGATGGCCTTGGTGAGCTCGGTCTTGCCGGTGCCGGTGGGACCGAGGAAGAAGAAGGCTCCCTTGGGCTTGCCATCGCGTGCCATGGGGCTGCGCGCGTCGATGAGGCTGTCCGTCACCGCCGTGAGCACATGGTCCTGGCCCATCACGCGCTGGCCCAGCATGGCGGCCATGTTCAGCAGGCGGTCGCGCTCGCCGCTCTGCAACTTCCCGATAGGGATGCCGGTGTTGTGCGACACGATGGACGCCACATCGGGCAGACGAGCCTTGTCCCGTTTCTCCGCTGCGATGGATTGCAAGCGGTCCAGCTTCCAGCGCAAACGTTCCAACCGCGAGCCTGCTGGGGCTTCGTCCTTGATTTCATCCAACACGGCCAGCAGGATAGGGCTCAGCGAGCGGCTCATGCGCAGCTCGATCCAATCGAGTTCCTTCTCCAGTTCGCCCGGTTGCTCTGCTGATCGCTCTACGGCCTCATCGACCTCCTGCTTGACCTTGGCCAATTCGGTGGCCGATGTATCCACCAGCAAGCGGATGGCCGACATGGTCTGGTCCATCAGCCCCACGGCCGATGCAGGCAGGCAGCGGTCCTTCACATAGCGCTTGGCCATTTCCACAGCGCCGACAACCGCAGCGTGCTCGATGCCGAGGCCATGGTGCTTCTCGTAGCCCGGGAGGATCGCCTTCAGCATGCGCACCGCCAGGTCCGGATCAGGCTCTTCGATCCGCACCACGCCGAAGCGCCGCGCGAAGGCATCGTCCTTCTCCATGTACTTGCGGTACTCCTCGTTGGTGGTGGCGGCCACCACCGTGATCCCGCCACGCGCCAGCTCGGGTTTCAGGATATCGGCCAAGCCCTTGCCCGCCGATCCATGCGGATCCATCAGCACATGCACTTCATCGATGAAGAGGATGGCATTGGGGTACTGCTGCACCTCTTTGATGATCTTCTTCAAGCGGTCCTCCGTCTCGCCCTTGTACGAAGCGCCCGCCACCAGCGCGCCTAGGTCCAACTCGAAGACACGCGCGCCTTTGAGCCGCTGCGGCACGTTGCCCTGCGCAATGCTCAGCGCAAAGCCCTCGACCAAGGCCGATTTGCCCACGCCGGGCTCGCCCAGCAGAATCACGTTGGGCGTGCTGCGTCGCCCGAGGATCTCCACCATCTGCCGCACCTCCTTGTCGCGACCGAGGATGGGGTCGAGCTTGCCGGCCTCGGCCTGCGCGGTCTTGTCGGTGCAATAGGTGGTGAGCGCACCGCCCTTGCCGGACTTGGCCGTGGGCGCGGCTTGTTTGCCGTTGGCTTGTGGCGCATCGTCCGCCTCGCCGAAGATCTCGAGCACCAGTTTCTCGCTGAGCGGGAAGGAGAGGAGGTCCTCTTTGCTGAAGGCCAGCCCGGGTTTTACGAGGGCTGCGAGTTGCGCGGCTGCACGGCCCACCTCATGCTCCGGGAAGCGCGCCGCGTAGCGACCGGCCTCGGTGATGGTCTGCTCCACGCGCCCATTGGGTTCGGGCAGCCCCGC
>CAZFBP010000472.1:0-1729 GCA_964517255.1 uncultured Chryseobacterium sp. | reverse complement strand
GCTTTGCAACGCTCCAAGGCGCCCACCACGTACGGCGTGCCTCCGCTGGCGGCAATGCCGATCACCGTGTCGTCGGAGCCGATGGCATGCTCCTGAAGATCCATCCAACCTTGTTCACGGTCATCCTCGGCGAACTCCACGGCTCTGCGGATAGCGCCATCGCCGCCCGCGATGATCCCGATCACCAGGCCATGCGGCACGCCGAAGGTCGGCGGGCATTCGCTGGCATCCACGATGCCCAATCTTCCGCTCGTTCCAGCGCCCAGGTAGAAGAGCCGGCCGCCGCGCCGCAGGCGCTCCACGATCGCCTCCACCAGCGGGGCGATGGTGGGGATGGTCCCGGCCACGGCATCGGCCACGCCGCAGTCCTCGCTGTTGATGCCCTCGAGCAGCTCGCGCGTGGTCTTCAGCTCCAGGTCGTGGTGGCGCGATTCGCTCTCGGTGATGCGCTGCATGCGTGGAATGGCAGGTTGGGGGTTGGAAGGTTGCGCAGGCTGAGGGTTGCTGGCTTGGTGAGTGCCCGAGGCGTCGGTTGCTTCGCGATGGATAGGTTGACCGTGAGGGATTCAACCCTCAACCCCTCAACGCGCCGTGGCCTGTGCGTTGGGCCAACCTGCATTCCCCCGCAAAGAAAAGGGCCTCTGCCGCATGGCAGAAGCCCTTCTCCAGAGCAAATCGAAGTGGATCAGTCGAGCATGAGCTTGCGCACCAAGCGGGCGCCATCCACGTCCAGTTCCACGAAATAGGTGCCCGAGACGATTCCATCGCGCGCGATCACGAAGCGCTGCAAGCCGGGGTTGCCCGTGGCCACCGTGCGGCCGTTGATATCGAGCAGTCGGTAGCGTCGCACGAGACCCTGGCCCACGGCCACATTCACGTTGTGCGTGGCAGGGTTTGGCCATACGGTCACTTCCGCAGCGGCCTCGTTCTCCTCGATGCCCACCAGCGAGCACAGGCCCAGTTGCAGGGCGCACACGATGCGCGGGTTCAGATAGCCCATGACGGTATCGAGGTACGCGCGCCCCTTGGTCGCGCTCATGTCGGGGTTGCTGGCGGCGCTGGCCATATGCGCCGTGACACCGGGCGCCACCTCGGTCTGAGCAATGGCGCTGCTAGGGTCCCACCACTGCCAAGGGCTGGCTTCTTCCTGTGCGGGCGCGGGCCACTGCGGCCGCACCAGCGGGAAGAGCCCCTCGACATCGGTGCGGATGAGCACGCTGTTCGCGCCGTGCGTCTGGGTGGTCCCGTAGAGCGCGCGCGCGCGGTTGGTGAAGGCATTTCCGTTGGGCAGATTCTCGAAGCTGCTGTTGTTGTCGTACTGATTCACGATTGTCATGAATAAGTTGCTCCCTTGCACGGGAACAACGGGCCCGCCCGTGGTGGGCACGATCACGATGCCTTCGGTGAAAGGCGCGAAGGGGTCGAATACGGTATGGAAAGCCACCATGGGCGCATCGCCCGGAGCGAGCCAGCTGGTATCGGCGAGCGCGCCGCCCATGTTCACGCAGAACTGCGTCTCACTGGTCTGGCCATTGGGGCGATACAGGGTGAGTTGCCCATTGAATCCCTCGAGGTCGCCCACTTGCAGCGTGTCCACGAAGCTCACGTTCGCATTGAAGGGGTCGGGACGGAACTTCTCGATGAAGAGTTCAGCGCCTTCATCGAGGGTGGTGTGCGCCAGGGAGATGTAGCCGCCGGTGCCCTCGCCCATCACCACGATCTTGTTGGG
>CAZFBP010000471.1:0-1732 GCA_964517255.1 uncultured Chryseobacterium sp. | reverse complement strand
AAGGCGGCTATCGCCTCTTCGATTCGCAGTACATCAATCCCTTCACGCGCGCGCTGGGCGCATTCGAGATCGATTCCGCTGATTTTGACCGGCGATTGCGTGAAGCGCTGAAGCACGAAGCACGATTCCCATGCGACGATTGATCGGCCTGGTCATCCTCCTTGCCCCGCTTCTGGTCAGGGCGCAGGCATCGCTTACCATCGACATCAGCCTGAGCCGGACCGATTCACTCGGCAAGCTGATGGTGGCCGTGTGCCCGACCAAGGAGGCCTACGAGACCGAGAAGGGCTGCCTCACCAGAGCGCTGAATGCGCATGGAGCGAAGGCGCGCGCGGTCTTCCTTACGCTTCAGCCTGGCCTGCATGCCATCAAGGTCTTCCACGATGTGAATGCCAACGGCCAGCTCGACACCAACAAGCTCGGCATACCCAATGAGCCGTACGGTTTCGGCAACGATGCGCGAGGGAAGTTCGGCCAGCCCTCATTCGAGGAGGCTGCGGTGATCATCGGGCAGGTGCCGGTGGTGACGGCCGTGAAGTTGAAGTAGGAGCGGGACTAGCGGGACGCCTTCACGATCTCAGGCACAACGGCCTGCCGCTGCGTGAGGTAGCGCTGGTAAGTGGTGCTGTACGCAGCGCGATTGTCGATCGCCTCGCCGAATCGGCCCATGAGCGTGAGCAGCGCATCGGTGGCTTCGCGCAAGCCGTTCTGGCCGCCGCTGAGCGAAGTGGCCATATCCACGCAGCCGCGTGCGATGGCATGCTGCGCGAAGAACTCGCCGGCCGCGCTCCGCATCAGGATGCGCAGGCCGCAGCGATCGGCCACGGCCAGGTCGATGGCATCGTCGAAGAAGAAGGCGACCTCTTCCTCCTTCAGGTCATGCCTCCTCAGGAAGGCATCGAAGGCCTCGCGCTTGTCGATGAAGCCCATGTATAGACCATGTAGTTTCTCGCGCTGTGCGAAGCGCTCCGCGTGCGCATTGTGCTGCCCGGTGATCACGGCCGCGCAGGGCAATTGCTCCTCGTTCTGCATCCATAGCCCGAAGCGGAGCATGTTCACGCCCATGCTGCCCACCTCGCTGAACGGACTGCCGCCTTCCAAGTCCTTCCAGCCGTCGTTGAAGACGCCGTCCCAGTCGAAGAGCACGGCTCGGATGCGGGAGAGGCGGGCTTTGAGGTCGGCTTCGGAACGGATTGGTTGCATCGTTGGAGGCTGAATGCGTTGCGTGTTGACGCGTTACGTATTGCGGGTTAAGACAGCCCCGCAACACGTAACGCGTAACCAATCAACACGCAACGAGCGGAGGGCCTTGTGCCTCAGGCCGAGATCGCCTTCATCATATCCTGAATATCCAGCATCCCCAGCTGCTTGCCGTTCTCGCTCACGCTCAGCGTGTCCACCTTGTGCTCCTTGAAGGCCTTCTGGGCCTCGTCGAGCAGCGCTTCAGGACTGATGGTGAATGGCGCGTTGAACTTGAGGGTGCTCAGCTTCTTCGTGAGGAACTTGTTGCCCTCCTTCTCGAGGCCGCGACGCAGGCCGCCATCGGTGAAGACGCCGAGGTTCTTGCCCTTCGCATCCACCACCATCACCGCGCCGAAGCCGTGCTTGGTCATCTCCACGAGGGCCTCGCTCACCGTGGCGCTGTCCTTCACCACCGGGTTGCTGCGCGAGAGCACATCCTTCACCTTCATGGTGATCAGGCGCGTGTCCACGTAGAACTGCTTGGTGCCGA
>CAZFBP010000470.1:0-1741 GCA_964517255.1 uncultured Chryseobacterium sp. | reverse complement strand
CTGATAGCGCAGGGCGCGCACCGTGGCCACGATCACCGTGGCATGGGGCTCCAGGCCGGCCGCGCGGCACTTGATGTCGAAGAACTTCTCGGCGCCCAGGTCGGCACCAAAACCCGCTTCGGTCACCACATAGTCGCCCAGGCTCAGCCCCATGCGGGTGCCGAGGATGCTGTTGACGCCCTGCGCGATGTTGGCGAAGGGGCCGCCGTGCAGGATGGCGGGGTTGCCCTCCAGGGTCTGCACCAGGTTGGGCTTGATGGCGTCCTTGAGCAGCAGGGCCATGGCGCCCTGGGCGTTGAGGTCGCGGGCGTACACGTACTTGCGGGCGGGGTCCAGGCTGTTGCCCACGAAGATGTTGCCCAGCCGTTGCTTGAGGTCCTCGAAGCCGCTGGCCAGGCAGAGGATGGCCATCACCTCGCTGGCGGCGGTGATGTTGAACCCGTCCTGCCGCGGCATGCCGTTGCCCGTGCCGCCCAGGCCGATCACGATGTCGCGCAGCGCGCGGTCGTTCATGTCCATCACGCGCTTCCACGCGATGGTGCGCGGGTCGATCCGCAGGCTGCGCGTCTTGCTCTGCAGGTTGTTGTCGATCAGGGCGGCAAGCAGGTTGTTGGCCTTCTCGATGGCCGCGAAATCGCCGGTGAAGTGCAGGTTGATGTCCTCCATGGGCACCACCTGGGCATAACCGCCGCCCGCCGCACCGCCCTTCATGCCGAACACCGGTCCCAGCGACGGCTCGCGCAGCACGGCCACGGTCTTCTTGCCGATCTTGTTCAGACCGTCGGCAAGGCCCACGGTGGTGGTGGTCTTGCCTTCGCCCGCCGGGGTGGGCGATAGGGCCGTTACCAGCACCAGCTTGCTCTTCCGCACGCGGTCCTCCCGGATGAGGTCCAGCGGCAGCTTGGCCTTGGTGCGGCCGTACGGTTCGAACACGTTGGGGTCGATGCCCAGTTCCTGGGCGACCTGTGCGATGGGTTTCGGCTTGGCCGCCAGGGCGATCTCGAGGTCGGTGGGGAATGCCATGGATGGTGTTTGTGGCCCGCTGGGCGCAGTGCTGCAAAGAACACGATTTGCGCGATCGGTCCGCAAGCCGTTCGCCCGTCCCCGGTTGCATGCCGGGGAGGTCATGGCCCGCGCGGGGGGATCAGCGCAGCACGAGCCGGCGCGCGTTGGCCGCGCCCGAGGCCAGCCGCAGGTGCACCACGTAGGTGCCGGCCGGTGCCCGCTCGCCGTGGGGGCTGCGCAGGTCCCATTGCCACGTGTGGTTGCCGGCGGGCAGGCGGCCCAGGTCGCGGTGCAGTACGCGTGCGCCCCGCAGGTCGAACACGGTCACCTCCACCCCTTCCGCAGCGGCCAGGTGGAATTGCATGGACACCATGTCCGACGCGGGGTTGGGGAAGGGGGCGCTGAGGCCGGGGCCTCCCGTGGCGGGCACCTGTACCGGGGCCGCGGGCAGGCTGGCCACGTACACGCCGTTGCCGTGGGTGCCCGCCACGATGCGGCCGTCGCTGCCCCGTGCGGTCACCATGTTCACCGGCACGTTGCCGATGGTCGCCGGACCCTCCTGCTCCCACACGGTGTTGTCCCCGTCGAGCTGGGCGGTGCTGTACAGGCCGGTGCTGGTGCCCACGAAATAGCGGTCGTCGGTGCCGTTCCAGGTGGGGTAGATCAGCGCCCAGAACACGGCGGGCCCGCTGCCGCTGCCGTCGGGGTGCTCCTCGAGGTTGCCGCTCACGCTGGT
>CAZFBP010000469.1:0-1747 GCA_964517255.1 uncultured Chryseobacterium sp. | reverse complement strand
GAAGGTGAAGCCCTCCACGTACTTCCAATTGATGCCGAAGCCGAGGTTGGGCTTGCCGCTGAAGGGCACCTTCATCTCGTGCCCCGTGAAGCTCAGGTTGAATTTGTTCAGCGGCGTGTTGAAGGCCGGGATGATCGGATCGTCGTCGCCGGTGACAAGCTGGTTGTAGCTGTAGTTGGCACCGTAGGTCATGCGCTTGCGGAAATAGCTCACGCCGAGGTTGGCGCCTTGGGTGCGCACGGTGGTAGTGGCGTTGGCTGCGAGTCGGTAGGCTTGAATTCCGCCGATGGGATAGCCGCTTCCATCGAATTGGGCCGAGAGCCCTACTAGATATCCGATGAAGTCGGTGTACCAGCTGTGGTAGGCGCTGGCATCGATGTAGAATTTCTCGGCATGCGTGCCGCGGTAGCCGGCCTCAATGGTGCGCACCTGCTCGGGACGCAGGCGGTCCGCGTTGAAATACTCGAGCTTCTGCAGTCCTGGAATGAGGTTCGACCCGGCGGTTTGGCGATACTCATTGAAGCTGGCGATGGTTATCAGGCTATCACGACCTGATTCGAACTGGCCATCCACATTGCCTAGCAACAGCGCACGCCCCACGTTGTAATAGAGGTACTGGTCAGCGAGCGTGGGGTTGCGCACGGCGCTGCTGAAGCCGATGCGGAAGGTGCGGTCCTGCTGCGGCGTGTAAACGAAGGAGAGCGCGGGCGAGAGCAGCGGATTGAAGTTCTGGTTCTTGTCCAGGCGCAAGGTGGCCGTCATCTTCATCTTCTCCTGCAGCAGCTTCTTCTCCAGACCGGTGTACAGTCCGAACTCGCGGTTGCGAATCACCACATCACCTGTGTCGCGGAAGATGGTGCCCGCGCTGTTGGGCATGTATTGGCGGAAGCTGCCGCCCACGGCGATCTCGCCGAACACAGGCTTGAAGCGGTACTCGCCCATGGCATGCGCCAAGGCGCTGCGGTCGAAGAACCTTGATCCGCCCTCGGTGAATCGCTTACTACGAATCTCGCTGAGCTTCTCGTTAAAGCGCTCTGTGCCTGGCACATAGAAGGGGTCGAGGAAGACGTTATCGATCAATGAGACTTGGTTGCGCACGTTCTCATGTAGTCGTGTAAAGAACTCCGAATTGTCTGCGACATACTGTGTGATGTAAGTGTCATAGGTCTGTTGGGTGTATCCCTGGTTGATCGCCTGGGAAACGGTTAAGAAGCTTGGATCGTACGCTTGAATCGCGGGCACAGCCTGATTTAACCACAAGGTGTAGTACTCCGTGAGCCACTTCACATAGCTCCCGCCTGCTTCTTGAAGACGCACTCCGGTTGTGAAAATGTCGTATGTCTTGCCAGCGTCCTCGCCTGTATAGTAGCCTCGCAAGAACCACTTCCCTTGCTTCCCGATTTCGAGCCGTTGCTGCCAGAATTGCACACCATCCAAGCGGTAGCGGTTCTCTCCTTGATAGACTGTGCTTCCAGTACTGTAGTTCGCGGCGACGATAATCTCCACACTATCTGTGAGTTTGAAGTGAAGTGAGACGCCACCCTTGAAATTGTTAGTGCCATAGTCCACGAGGTCTTCTTCCTTATACCCAGGGCGCAGGTAAAGCCCTAGCCCAGGATAGTTCCGCCGCGACGCTATGTCTCTGGAATAGTCCGTCTCGGTCGTGATGAACTCATCTCCATAGGAGTTGACACCATCGTGACCGCCAGGGTTTCCAGTTGGAGCAGGTGAGTCCGTGGTCGCACTG
>CAZFBP010000468.1:0-1754 GCA_964517255.1 uncultured Chryseobacterium sp. | reverse complement strand
CCGACCTCGCGACCTTATTCGATGGACTCAACTTCGACAAGACCGCGCCGGTGGCTGAATTGCTCATGAAGCAGTTCGCTGACGGGAGCTACGATCGCGTGGTGCTCTTCTACAACAAGTTCAAGAACGCGGCGGTGCAGATCACCACGGAGGAGCAGTTCCTCCCGATTCTGCCCGCTGAGAAGAAGGCCAACGGCGGAGCCAAGACGGATCACATCATGGAGCCCGACCGCGCCACCATCGTGGAGGGCATCATCCCCAAGAGCCTGAAGATCCAGCTCTATAAGGCGCTGCTTGAAAGCCATGCCGCCGAGCACGGCGCGCGCATGACCGCCATGCACAAGGCCACGGACAACGCCGATGCGCTGCTGAAGGACCTGAAGCTCACCTACAACACGGCGCGCCAGGCCAGCATCACGAACGAGATCCTGGAGATCGTGGGCGGGGCTGAGGCGTTGAAGGGGTAGTTCCCTGTTCCAATACTCTATTCTTGGGCGTTCTTCGGCACGCCATCCTTCGGTACCATCTCCCATGGTATGATGTGAATACTCACAGGGTGCTCACGCGCCAGGGCACGAATCGACGCTTCTGGCAGTTCGCAAGGAGAAGTACCAAAGAGTTGTTGTGATCTGGTTTCAAGAACCATAGCAATGCCTCGCGCCAGCCCGTTCTGGACGTAAGCAAGGCTATCCGCGTTGAAGTGACTACCCGAAAGAAATACGCCTAGCCAACCGTAGGGGCTATTCTCGAGTCCGGCATCTTCTACTTGATAGTGACAGAATCTCCCGGCTATAGAGCCGATAGCAATAGGCTCTTTATGCAGCGTAACAGAACCATCGCGCTTCATGTCCAAGTGAAAATGCCGATGAGGCCAGTATTCCACGATGTCGCAATCCCCCAGCAATAAGAAAGACAATCCGTCAATTTCTTCGTCCCACAACGCGATAGGTCCGGTCGGAATAGTGAAGGCCAAGTCGTCGCATTCTGACTTGGCGAATTGCTCAGCTATCACATCATGCCATCTCCAAACCGGAACTGTATCGAGACCCGGAATACGGCAGGCTGTATCCGGCGCCTGAATCAGAATCTCCGCCGCAGGACAAGTGATGGTCACAGGCTCTTCGAAACGCGTGCGCTCCTCCCCCACTCCGCAACCAATGAGAGTTATCGCCAGAAAGAAGACAGCCGCCACCCGTGACATAGCACCGAAAGTACAATCCCCTTTACTCATGCAATCGCCTCACTCACGGATCAATTAGGTTTGTTCTACCCCATGCGGCTCTCCGCATCGGCAGCAACCAACCAACTCACACCAAACCATCGAGCCATGAGGACAACCCTACCCCGTCGGAGCTTCGCAACTATCCTGCTCGCCACGCTCTTGGCCTGCGGCGCATTCCAAGCCCGTGCGCAGGTGATCGAGATCAACACGGGCGCTGCCAACACGCCACTGTACGCGGTAGGCCCCATCTACTTGTCGTCCACGCTCTTCTACCGGTACAGCCGCTTCGCGTACCTGTACACACAGGCGGAGCTGGCCGCAGCGGGCATCATCCCGGGCACTGTGATCCTGAGCACCGGCTGGATGAAGAGCACAGCCAGCACCGCCGCAGGCCCTGCTGTCTTCAGCATCTACATGAAGAATTCGAGCGTGGCCGCGTACTCCAATGGCACCGAGACTTGGGACAACCTGAGCGCAGGCACAGTGCAGGTGTACACCAATGCCACGCAATCGATCCCGGCAACCGCCGAAC
>CAZFBP010000467.1:0-1754 GCA_964517255.1 uncultured Chryseobacterium sp. | reverse complement strand
GACCTACCGCTACAACCTGGTGGAATCGGGGCTGTGAGCGCCCTGCGGCGCGGGCCATGCAGGCAGGCGCGCGAAAACGATTGGCCGCGAGCTGGACGCGCATCGGATCTGAATCGAGTTGCGCGCACCGCTCATCTTTGCGCGACCCGCAGAATGGGGGCTTACATTCGTCGCATGCCAACCGTGACCACCAAGGCCGAATTGCTGCGCGCCCTGCACGCGGAAACGCGCGTGATCCGCGCCTTTGGCGTGGCGCGCCTGGGCCTGTTCGGCTCTTTTGCCCGTGATGCTGCGAGCGCGAACAGTGATGTGGACCTCCTGGTGGAGTTCGCGCCTGGAAGCAAGACCCTGAAGAATCTTGTAGGGCTTGCGCGCTACTTGGAAGGGGAACTTGGCCGGAAGGTTGAGCTGGTGACGCCCGAGTCCCTTAATCGCTTCATCGGAAAGCACATTGTCCAGGAAGTGGAGCATGTCGCCCTCGCTGCTTGATTTCCTGAGGCACCTCGAGCACGAGTGCGCATTTCTTGCGCACTTGATGGAAGGTCAGGATCGCGCAGCCCTTCTGGATGCCCCACGAAAAGCAGGGCCATTGTGCGCAGCTTGGAGGTGATCGGTGAGGCGGTGAAGAAGCTCCCGATGGAGTTGCGTGCGAAGTATCCTCAGGTGGATTGGTCGGATATCGCCGGCATGCGCGATGTGCTGATCCACCATTATTTCGGCATCGACTACGACATTGTCTGGGACGTGCTGCAGAAGGAGATACCAGACCTGCACCACGAATTGCGTCGCATCATTCGGCTCGAAGGCGGCTAGACTCGTTTCGCTGCGAGGGGTAGTGCTCTGCACGGCGCAACGGCACGTTATTCAGCACCGCCCATCTTTGCCCGCCCACCTAACGGGCCGATCACGCATGCGCACCATCGTTGCCGGCAATTGGAAGATGAACACCGACCGCGTCAGCGCGGCGGCCCTGATCAACGCGCTGGTGAGGGAGTCCGAGCGCTTCGGCGCCGGGGCGGAGGCCATCATCGCGCCGCCCTTCCCCTTCCTGGAAATGGCGGTGCAGCTGTGCCAGGGAACGCCGATCCGCGTGGCGGCGCAGAACTGCCACCAGCTGGAGAAGGGCGCCTACACCGGCGAGGTGAGCGCGGCCATGCTCAAGAGCATCGGCGCGCAGGCGTGCATCGTGGGGCACAGCGAACGGCGCCAATACTTCAACGAAGGAGATGCCCTGATCGGGGAGAAGGTGGCCGCGCTGCTGGCCCAGGGCCTCACGCCGATCTTCTGCTGCGGCGAGTTGAAGGAGGAACGCGAGAGCGGAAGGCACTTCGAGGTGGTGGCCGAGCAGATGAAGGGCGCGCTGGGCCGTTTCAGCAATGCCGAGCTGGAAAGGGTGATCGTGGCGTACGAGCCGGTGTGGGCCATCGGCACCGGCCTCACGGCCACCAAGGAGCAAGCCCAAGAGATGCACGCGCACATCCGCGGCTTGCTGCGCGCGCATGGCGCATCGGTGGCCCAGCGCGTGCCCATCCTTTACGGCGGCAGCTGCAACCCCACGAATGCCGAGGGCCTCTTCGCGCAAGCGGACGTGAACGGCGGATTGATCGGCGGCGCATCGCTCGTGGCAGAGCAGTTCCTGGAGCTCGTGAGGATCGCTTCCGGGTCGAAATCAAGTCGGCAGTAAGCAATTGGCAGTCGGCAGTTTCACTCATTCAAACCAACTGCCCACTGCCAACTGCCCACTGCCAACTGCC
>CAZFBP010000466.1:0-1769 GCA_964517255.1 uncultured Chryseobacterium sp. | reverse complement strand
CGGTGCAGCCGTTCTGGGTGACCACCACGGCGTACTGGCCATTGGCGCTGGCTTGGTAGTACTGGCCCGAGGCATTGGCGATGGCGGCGCCGGTGAGGCAGTTGATCCATTGGTACTGCGCTCCATTGGCCTGCGAGATGAGCAGGTGCCCGTTCTGCGCCACGCCCACGTTCACCGGGATCACCGTGAGATCGAGCGTCACCAACGAATCGCAGCCGCCCGCCACTGGAATGGCCGAGGAATAGGTTCCCGATTGGTTGAGCGCCTGGCCATTGAGCAGGTATGACTCACCGCTGCAGATGGTGGCGGAGATGGTCCCATCGTTCGGGCTGCCTGCCACGAAATTGCTGGCGGCGCCCGTGAGCGCGAAGCCCGTGAGCGTGCCGTTGAGGTTGCCGGCCGCATCGGTCAAGGAGGTGATGCCCGTATTGGTGCCCCCGGGCACGCCCTGGTCCATGCGGTAGTACAGCCGCAGATCAGGGTCCTGCGGATCGGCGCCATGATTCATCATGCACTGGATCTCGGCCTGGGTGAGGCCGCGTTTCCAGAGGGTGGCCTCATCGGCCTGGCCATTGAGGAAGATCTGCGTGGAGCCGGGGACCGGCATGTTGCCGATGCGGAACATGCCGGTGGGCGTGGAGATGGTGCCGTTGGCCGGGAGCGACTCGATGAGCGCGCCGTTGTGGTACATGGACAAGGTGCTGCCATCGTAGGTGAGCGCCACGAATTGCCATGCGTTCAGCGTGAGCAACGCAGCACTGTCTATGGTGAAGACCTGATTGGCGCTGGTCCGCAAGCGGCCTTCCATGGTGAGGCCGTAGGTCTGCAACAGGTAGAAGTCGCAACCGATGTTGTCGCGGAAACCAGAGATGGCTTCCATGTTGGGCCAGTTCGCGGATTGCGTAGGATGCACCCAGCAGGTGATGCTGAACCCGGGCTGATTGGCGATCTGCGCGGAGGCGTTGGCCACCACCACTTCATCGTTCACGCCGTCGAAGTGGAGGGCGTTCTGCAGTTGGGCGCCTCCTGAGAGCGCGATGCCGATGGCCGATGCGAGCAGAGGGAGTCTTGGTGCTTTCATGGAGGGTACGTTGTCGTTGCATCCGTGGGAGCCTCCCAAAGGAAAGGATCGCGTCGCATTCCGCTCCCGAAGGACGGTGGTTACTTTCGCGGCCCTCATTCCCCGGCATGAAGATCCTCGTCCTCCTCAGTCAGGTGCCCGACACCACCGCCCGCATCGCCTTCACCAATAGCGGCACGCAGTACGATGGAAACGGCGTCACCTTCATCATGAACCCCTACGACGAATGGTACGCCCTGGTGCGCGCCCTGGAGCTGAAGGAAGCGAAGGGCAGCGGGAGCGTGACCACCATCACCGTGGGCGGCGCCGATACCGATGCCACAATCCGAAAGGGGCTGGCCATCGGGGCCGACGAGGCCGTTCGCATCGACGCGCAGCCTGCCGATGCCCTGCAGGTGGCCGAGCTGATCGCCGGCTATGCAAAAGACAAGGGCTTCGACCTGGTGCTCGCCGGCAAGGAGACCATCGACCACAACAGCGGCGTGGTGGGCGCCGTGGTGGCCGAACTGCTCGACATGCCATACGTGCCGCTCGCCAGCAAGCTCGACGTCAGTGGCGACACCGCCACCGTGGAGCGAGACGTGCCCGGTGGCGTGGAAGTGCTGGAGGTGAAGCTCCCCTTCGCCCTCAGCGCCGCCAAGGGCATGGCCGAGCAGCGCATCCCCAACATGCGCGGCATCATGGCGGC
>CAZFBP010000465.1:0-1770 GCA_964517255.1 uncultured Chryseobacterium sp. | reverse complement strand
GCGCGCATTGTCCTGCGCATTGTCGCGGCCGAAGCCTTCGGCGATGTTGTGGGTGGTGCTTCGGGAAGAGTCCTTCAGCTGAGCGGTCATCAGGTAGAGTTCCTCCTTGGGGAATCGCTGCAAGAGCTCATGCACATAGAGCCTGAACCGCCGGCACGATTGCCAGCATTTCAGTTCCTCGAAGCTCCTCAGCGTTGCCATGTTCGTGTGTTCAACCCTCAACCTGCTTTTCAGTCAACCCTCAACCTGCTTTTCTATCAACCCTCAACCTGCATTTCCATCAACTCAACCTACGCCTGCTCAATGAGCTTGGTGTTTCGGGCGCGTTGGATCCAGATGATGATACCCACGAGCACCAGGGCCATGGGCGGCAGGATCATCATGTTGTTGTTGAAGTAGCCGCCGCCGTTCGCTGCATACAGGCTCTCGGGGATGAGGCGGATGCCCATCCAGGACCCGTTGCCGGTGATCTCGCGAACGGTGGCCACGGCCACCAGGATCCACGCGTAGCCGAGCGAGTTGCCCAAGCCATCGAGGCCGCTGGGCCACACCTTGTTGCCCATGGCGAAGGCCTCGTAGCGGCCCATGAGGATGCAGTTGGTGATGATGAGGCCGACGTACACGCCCACCTGCTTGCTCACGTCGTACACATAGGCCTTGAGGACGATGTCCACCAGCGTCACCAGGCCGGCGGCGATCACGAGCTGGGCGATGATGCGGATGCGGCCGGGGATCAGGTTGCGCAAGGCGCTGATCACCATGTTGCCCACCACCACCACGGCCAGCACGCTCAGGCTCATCACCACGGCGTTCTGCACTTTCACGGTGATGGCCAGGGCGGAGCAGATGCCCAGCACCTGCACGGTGATGGGGTTGTTGTCATTCAGCGGATCGGTGATGAGCTTGCGGTTCTTCTTGCTGAAGAGCCCTTCGGGCGGCTTGGCCGATGCTGCGGTCTCGGTGCTCATTGGGTAAGCTCAGTAAGGGTGGTCGTGGAATCCGTGGCGGCAGGCGCCGAGGCGGGCGGTGCCGCAGGGGCCACCACCGACTTCAGGTACTTGTCGTAGGTGGCCAGGGTTCGCATGAGCATCTCATCCACGCCCTGGCTGGTGATGGTGCCGCCGCTGATGCCGTCCACGCCGTGCGGGTCGGTGGTCTGCGAGCCGCCCTTGTACACGTTGATCCCGGCGTAGCTGCCATCGTCGTTCGTGATGGTCTTGCCGGGGAACTGGTCGTAGAAGATGGGCGTGGCGATCTCGGCGCCCAGGCCCGGTGTCTCGCCTTTGTGATCGAAGACGGCGCCATAGATCGTACGGCCATCACTCTCGACGCTCACGTAGCCCCAAACCGGCCCCCATAGCCCGGCGCCGACCATCGGAAGGATATAGAGATCCTTGCCTTCGGAACTCGCTTTATACACCGGGTACTTCATGTCTTCGGCTTTGCCCACGCCGGCTTTCCAGTCCTTGTACTGCTTCAGCACATCTAGATTGAACGCGGGTTGAATTGCCACGCTATCGGAAACCATGTCCTTGGTGATGGACCTTTCTGTACCGGCAACGACCTTGCCCTCACTATCAATAACGAGGGTGCTGGTCAGTCTCAATTGATATTCAGCGGGCGCCACGTCGCGCTCCACCTTCACCTTCATGCTGGCCAGGATGTTCTGCATCTTCTCGCGGCGCACATTCTCATCGTACGCGGGCTTCAGGGCCAGGAAGGTCACCGCCAGCAGGGTGCCCACCACCACCACCAGCACGGTGGCGAAGA
>CAZFBP010000464.1:0-1781 GCA_964517255.1 uncultured Chryseobacterium sp. | reverse complement strand
TGATGATGATCGTGCTCAGCCTGTGGTTCTATTTTAAGAGCAGGCGCTACGGCGACCGGTTCACGTTGCTGATCCAAGCCGGGCTCTTCTTCTCCTGGCTCGGCGACATGGCCCTGATGCTCGACCACATCGACCCGTACTACTTCCTCATCGGGCTCGGGGCGTTCATGCTGGCGCAGCTCTGCTACTGCATCGCCTTCGCGCACAACGTGGCCGATGTGGGCGGCGGCCAGGGCCTGCTGGTGGCCTCCTTGCTCATGGCGGTGGTGCTGGCCTACGGCGGCATCTTCGGTTTCGAGCTTCTCCCGCGCGTGGACCCCGACGTGCAGGTGCCCGTTGGCATTTATGCCTTCGTGATCACGCTCATGGGCGCTACGGCGGCCCTGCGTTTCGGGCGTACCTACCTGCCCAGCTTCGTCATGGCCTTCGCCGGCGCGGCGCTCTTCATCGCGTCCGACAGCCTGTTGGCCACCACGCGCTTCATCCGCCCGTTGGACCACGCGTCGTGGAGCGTGATGCTGCTCTACGCCGCCGGCCAGTACCTGATCGCGCGCGGCGCGCTGCGGCATGTGCTAGACCCCGAGGAGATGCGGCGGCGCGCGGCGCTGGACACTTGATCAGCTGATCCTCCCCCACTCCACCTGCTTGCGCTCGCGGAGCGTGCGCGCGATGGGCGCATGCCGCGCCATGGCGAGCCCGGGGTCGGCATCGAGCACGCGTTGCGCTGCGGCGCGCGCCTGCTGAAGCAGCTCGGCATCCTCGATCAAATCGGCGATGCGCAGTTGCGGCAATCCGCTCTGCTGCGTGCCCAGCAGGTCGCCGGGGCCGCGCAGGCGCAGGTCGGTCTCGGCGATCACGAAGCCGTCGTTGGTGCGCACCAGGGTGCCGATGCGCGCACGGGCATCGTTGCCCAGCTTATCGCCGGTCATGAGGATGCAGAAGCTCTGCTCTGCGCCGCGCCCCACGCGCCCGCGCAATTGGTGCAATTGCGAAAGACCGAAGCGCTCGGCGTTCTCGATCACCATCACGCTGGCGTTGGGCACGTCCACGCCCACTTCGATCACCGTGGTGCTCACCAGCACGTTCGTTTCGCCCTTCTTGAAGCGCGCCATCTCGTAGTCCTTGGTGGTGTTGTCCATGCGGCCATGCACCATGCCCACGGCGTAACGCGGCAGCGGGAATCGTCGGCTCAGGCTCTCGAAGCCGTCCATCACGTGCTTCAGGTCGGTCTTCTCCGATTCCTCGATCAGCGGGTACACCACATAGACCTGCCTGCCCTTGGCGATCTCCTCCTCGAGGAAGCCGAAGACGGCGTTGCGCGCGCTGTCCAAACGGTGCACGGTGCGGATGGGCCTGCGGCCCGGCGGCAGCTCGTCGATCACGCTGGTATCGAGGTCGCCATAGAGTGTCATGGCCAAGGTGCGCGGGATGGGCGTGGCGGTCATCACCAGCACGTGCGGGGGCACCGCGCTCTTGGCCCAGAGGCGCGCGCGCTGGGCCACGCCGAATCGGTGCTGCTCGTCGATCACCACCAGGCCGAGCTTGTCGAAGACCACGCGGTCCTCCAGCAACGCGTGCGTGCCCACGATGATGTGCACCCGCCCCAGGGCCAGCGCGGCGAGGATGCTCCTGCGCTCGGCCTGCCTGGTGCTGCCGGTGAGCAGCCGCACGGTGACGGGCATGCCGCCGAGCAAGCGCGTGAGCGTGGCGAAGTGCTGCTGCGCGAGGATCTCGGTGGGCGCCATGAGCGCGCTCTGGTATCCGTTGTCGAGCGCGATGAG
>CAZFBP010000463.1:0-1806 GCA_964517255.1 uncultured Chryseobacterium sp. | reverse complement strand
CATGGTGCGCGGAGCCGTGGATCTGGCACTTCGTGCGCGCATCAGCCCGTTGGTGGTCGGCCTCACCGTGGTGAGCATGGGCACCAGTGCGCCAGAACTCTTGGTGAGCCTCGTATCCGCCCTTCATGGCAATTCGGCCATCAGCATCGGCAATGTCGTGGGCAGCAACATCGCCAACATCAGCTTCATCCTGGGCCTCAGCATCCTTGTGTTCCCGATTGAAGTGGACCGGGACGCACGACGCATCCACTGGCCGGTGATGATGGCCGCAACGCTCCTTTTCTGGTGGCTCTTCATGGATGATCGGCTCAGCCGGTGGGACGGTCTTCTGTTCGTGTCATTGATCGCCGCGTATGTCTATTGGATGGTCTGGTCGTCTCGGCGAGCGGCCGAGGCCAACGCCGTGGAGGCTCCGCGCATGCATTGGGCGAAAGCCCTGGCCCTGCTGGTCCTTGGCGTGGTCGCGCTCACATTCGGCGCAGATTGGTTCGTTGCGGGGGGGGTGGCCATCGCCGCAGCGGCAGGTGTGAGCGAGCAGCTCATCGGGGTCACGATTGTCGCAGTGGGCACCTCGATGCCAGAGCTGATCACTTCTATGGTGGCCGCCTTCCGGAAGCAGCCCGATATCTCTCTCGGCAATCTCATTGGCAGCAACATCTTCAATCTGTTCGGCATACTCGGGATGACAGCCGTCGTCCATACGATCGATTCCGACCACGCCGCTTTCCAGATCGATCTGGTGGCCATGGCGCTCGTTGCGCTGATCCTGTATCCCCTCATGCGCTTCGGGAGCCGTATGGGGCGATGGCAGGGCCTCATTCTGCTGGCGGCCTACGCCGCTTACATCATCCTGGTGCTGAAGCGAGGCTGAGGGGCGGCGCGACGAATCGGGCCATCGCTCCAACGGGGCGTGACTGCGTTTCATCCATTTCGTCATTACCCCCCCCCTGATTCAACGGGTGTTTGAAAGAAAACCGATCGATTTCTAAACACACCCCCTCATTCCTGGTAGATTCGCGGCCGAAAACACCCATAATTCCATGTCCACCCCCCAGATTCGGATCAAGGCGCTCGAGGATGTGCTGAACCGGGCCCCTCGCCTCTCCGAGGCCCCCTCGCACAAGATCAGCGAGTTCTTCGGCTCCAATGTCTTCAATGAGGACGCCATGCGCATGTTCCTCACCGAGGATGCCTGGTACGCCGTGCGCCAGGCCACCCAGCACGGCGAGCGCATCGACCGGAAATTGGCGGATCAGGTGGCCAGCGGCATGAAGGAATGGGCCTCCAGCAAGGGCGCCACCCACTACACCCACTGGTTCCAGCCGCTCACCGGCCTGAGCGCCGAGAAGCACGACGCCTTCTTCGAGCCCATCGGCGGCGGCCGCAGCATCGAGCGCTTCGATGGCAGCATGCTGGTGCAGCAGGAGCCCGATGCCAGCAGTTTCCCCAGCGGCGGCATCCGCAACACCTTCGAGGCGCGCGGCTATACCGCGTGGGACCCCGGCAGCCCCGCCTTCGTGATCGGCCGCACGCTCTGCATCCCCACCATCTTCATCAGTTACACCGGTGAAGCACTCGATTACAAGATGCCTTTGCTGCGCGCCATTCGCGCGGTGGATGAGGCGGCCACCGCAGTGTGCCAGTGGTTCGATAAGGACGTGACCAAGGTGACCTGCACGTTGGGCTGGGAGCAGGAGTACTTCCTCATCGACAAGGCCCTGTACTACGCCCGACCGGACATCATGATGACCGGCCGCGCGCTCTTCGGCCACATCCCCGCCAAGGGCCAGCAGCTCGAGGACCACT
>CAZFBP010000462.1:0-1807 GCA_964517255.1 uncultured Chryseobacterium sp. | reverse complement strand
TGTGGTGACCCAGGCAGCGGGCGCACCGCAACCATGGACGACAGCACCGCGCACCGCCCTGCCAACCGGCTGATCCACGAGACCAGCCCCTACCTGTTGCAGCATGCGCACAACCCGGTGGACTGGTATCCCTGGGGGCAGGAGGCCATGGAGGCGGCACGCGCGGGCAACAAGCTCCTGCTCATCAGCGTGGGCTACAGCAGCTGCCACTGGTGCCATGTGATGGAGCGTGAGAGCTTCGAGAACGACAGCATCGCGGCGCTCATGAACAAGCACTTCATCTGTGTGAAGGTGGACCGCGAGGAGCGCCCCGACGTGGACCAGGTCTACATGGGCGCCGTGCAGTTGATGACCGGACGGGGGGGCTGGCCGCTCAACTGCTTCGCACTGCCCGACGGAAGGCCGGTGTACGGCGGCACCTACTTCCCGCCGGCGCAATGGGAACAGCTGCTCCAGGACCTGGCCACCACCTGGGCACAGGAACCCGGGCGCGTGCGGGGCTATGCCGAACGGCTGCAGCAGGGGCTGGCCGAACTGGACCTGGTGGTGCTCAACGAGGACCCCGCCCCTTTCACCCGCAAGGAGCTCGACCATTACGTGGAGGTGTGGGAGCGGCAGTTCGATCGGGAACACGGCGGCACCGACGGTGCGCCCAAGTTCCCCATGCCCAACAACCTCCTGTTCCTGCTGCGCCAGGCCACCCTCACCGGCGACACGGCCCTTGGGGCGTATGTGCGGCTCACCCTGGACCGCATGGCCCGCGGCGGCATCTTCGACCAGGTGGGCGGCGGCTTCGCACGGTACAGCACCGATGTCCTGTGGAAGGTGCCGCACTTCGAGAAGATGCTGTACGACAACGCGCAGCTCGTCAGCCTCTATTGCCAGGCCTGGAAAGCGTACGGCGATCCCGGATACCGGCATGTGGTGAAGCGTACGCTGGCCTTCCTGGAGCGCGAGATGCGTTCGCCGGAGGGGGCCTTCCACAGCGCGCTCGATGCCGACAGCGAGGGAGAGGAGGGCCGTTTCTACGTGTGGACCGAAGCGGAGCTCCGCGACGTGCTGGGCGACGACCTCGAACTGGCCGGCAAGTACTACGGCGTGGGCGGCGAGGGCCTGTGGGAACATGGGCGGAACATCCTGCTCCGCCCGCTGGATGATGCGGCGTTCGCCCGGCGTCACGGCATGGACAGCACCACGCTGCGTACCCGCATCGACGCCATCAACGCCCGGCTGCTGGCCGAACGCGACAAGCGCACGAGGCCCGGGCTGGACGACAAGGCGCTGGTGAGCTGGAACGCCCTCACCGTGCAGGCCTATGCCGACGCCTACGAAGCGCTCGGCGATCCGGCCTATCTCAAGCAGGCCGAGCGCACCATGGCCCTCCTGCTCGGGGAATGCGGACGGCCCGACGGCGGCCTCTGGCACAGCTGGAAGAACGGCAAGGCCACCATCAACGGCTACCTGGAGGACTACTGCTTCACCATCGAGGCGCTGCTGACCCTCTACGGGGTCACCTTCGAGGAGGCGCACGTGCGCGCGGCGGAACGGCTGGCCGAATACGCCATCGCCCACTTCCACGACAGCACCAGCGCCATGTTCCACTTCACCAGCGACCTGGACCCGCCGCTGATCGCGCGCCGCAAGGAGGTGAACGACAACGTGATGCCCGCCTCCAACAGCAGCATGGCCAGGGGGCTCTTCCTGCTCGGCCACCTGCTCGACCGTCCGCGCTACCTCGCCCTCAGCGAACAGATGCTGCAGAACGTGAAGGGGCAGATGGACAGCTACCCGGGGGGATACAGCAACT
>CAZFBP010000461.1:0-1807 GCA_964517255.1 uncultured Chryseobacterium sp. | reverse complement strand
CACGCTCAATGGCGTGAACTGCACGCTCGCGATTCCTCCTCCCAACGAGGATTGCCCGGGCGCCACCATCCTGTGCGACAACAGCCCTGTGCAGACCACGCCTCAGAACAACGGCAGCGTGGGCGACCTCACCTCGGCGAACAGCGGTTGCATGAGCATCTATGAGCGCGCCGGCGAGTGGTACACCTTCCGTGCGGGCATCTCGCCCAACATCGGCTTCAGCATTGCGCCCTCGGTGGCCAGCACGGACATCAACTTCGCCATCTGGGGGCCGTACAGCCCCAGCCAGACCGTGCCGCAGATGTGCCAGTTGATGGGCTCCGCGCCGATCCGCTGCTCCTTCGCCTCCGCTGCGAGCACCTTCACCGCCACCGGCAGTTACGCCACCGGCATCGGCCACGCCACCTATTCGGCACCGCAGTTCAACCCGCCGGCCACCGTAGGCACGCAGGGCGTGGGCGGCAACGGCTGGGTGCCGGGCATCGTGGCCACGCCGGGCGACATCTACGTGATCTTCATCAGCAACTTCACGGAGAACAACTCCTTGGCCACGCTCACTTGGACCAGCGGCACCATTGATTGCTGGCTGCCGGTTGAGCTCACTGAATTCGACGCCAAGGCGCGCGAGGCCCATGTGGACGTGACCTGGAGCACGGCCTCCGAGATCGGCGCGGCCTGGTTCGATGTGCAGCGCTCTGCGGATAACTCGCACTTCGAGAACATCGGCCGCGTGCTGGCCCACGGCAACACGAGCTCCCGCTCCGATTACAGCTTCGTGGACCGCGAGCCGCTGATGGGCCACTCGTACTACCGCTTGAACCAAGTGGATGCGGATGGCACCAATGCCTTGTCCGGATCGGTGCCGGTGTACTTCAAGCCGACGCAACCCGTGCTCCAAGTGTACCCGAACCCTGTGCGCGACGAATTGTACGTCTCGCTGGATGGCGCGGCCGAAGGCCTGGTGCAGTGGCGCATGCTCGATGCCTCAGGCCGATTGGCCGGCAGCGGCAACCTGACCTCGGCTGGAGGCGTGCAGCAATTGCAGATTCGCACCGGAGGGCTGGAGAGCGGCGCATACATGCTGGTGCTGCAGCAGAATGGTGAGGAACTCGGCCGCAAGCGCTTCGTGAAGCACTGAGCGCAGCGAGGATCGACCGCCGCCGCCGCCCTACCTTGCATGCGATTGCGATCGCATGATTCGTAAGGCGGCGGCGGCGCTTTTTTCCCTAGTCCTGATATCGGGCCGCGCGCCTGAGGCGGACCCCGTGGCCACCTACACCTTCGGTCTGAGCCTGATGACCGGCATGAACAGCGACCTCTTCACGCTCTTCGAGGTGAAGGAGTTCGAGGGCCAGGTGCTCGAAACGCGCCCCATCACCCGAGGCCGTTTCGTCCAGGAAGCGGTGGGAGGGGTTCCCAGCCGCGCGAACTCCACTGGGATCAACCTCTTCAGGAAGTACGGCGTGGATGGCTGCCTGCTTCCGCCGGAGCTGGACGATGGCAAGCGCGTGGTGAGCGATTGCGGCGTGCTGGATGAACTGTGGAAGCTGCGATTCTGGGAACATCCCTTCCATGGCGGTACCGGGCAAGGATGGGCCGAGAGCCGCACGCAGCCCAGCCCGCGCCAGATGTTGCTGCTGGCCAACTACGGCTTCTACCGGCTGCATGACATGGTATGCGGCGAGGAGCTCTTCCGCCTGCTGCACGACATCAGTGACCCCGAGTGGGTGGATAACTACCGCAAGGGCTACTAAGGCATGTCGAAGAACGCTGCATTGCTCGAGGCGCTGCGCGGCGGCGACCGATC
>CAZFBP010000460.1:0-1812 GCA_964517255.1 uncultured Chryseobacterium sp. | reverse complement strand
GCTCCGCATCGGATTCGGCGGCACCATGCTCTGGCAGCACGGCTGGCCCAAGCTCATGCACTTCACCGAGCGCATGGATTCCTTCGCCGACCCCTTCGGCATCAGCAGCCCGGTGAGCCTGGTGCTCATGCTCATCGCCGAGGTGCTCTGCTCGGCGCTGGTGGTGCTGGGCCTGTGGACGCGCATCGCGTGCATCCCGCTCATCATCGCCATGGGCGTCATCATCTTCATGATTGATCGCGGACGGCCGCTCGGCGAGAGCGAGCTGGCGCTGGTGTACCTCGTGGCCTTCATCGTGCTGCTGCTCACCGGCAGCGGACGCTTCGCGATCGACCGCCTCTCGTTCAAGTAGCGCGGCCGGCTTCCTTTGCGGCACAACCCGCCACCGATGCCGACACGAGAGGAGTTCATCAAGGTCATCACCGAAGGCAACCAGAGCAAAGGCGACAGCATCGAGCTGGGCGGCGCGCTGTTCCAGGGCGATGTGCCCACGGGCTGCACGGTGAGGGTGCCCTTGCGCACCATGAATCGCCACGGATTGATATGCGGCGCCACGGGAAGCGGCAAGACGAAGACGCTCCAGGTCCTCGCGGAGCAATTGTCGCTGAAGGGCGTGCCCTCGTTGCTGATGGATGTGAAAGGGGATTTGAGCGGGATCGCAGCGCCGGGAATGAGCAACGAGAAGATTGACGCGCGCCACGCCAAGCTGGGCATCGCCTACGCACCGCAAGGGCTGCCCGTGGAATTGCTCAGCCTCAGCAAGGAGCCGGGCGCAAGGCTGCGCGCCACAGTGAGCGAGTTCGGTCCCGTGCTGCTCGGCCGCATCCTCGAGCTGAACGATACGCAGCAGAGCGTGCTCGCCCTCGTGTTCAAGTACTGCGACGACCATGCCTTGCCGTTGCTCGACATCAAGGACCTGCGACGCATCCTGCAGTTCGTGAGCGATGAAGGGAAGGACGAGATCAAGAAGGTGTACGGCCAGGTGAGCGGTTCCACGGTGAACATCATCCTGCGCAAGCTCATCGAGATCGAGCAGCAGGGCGCCGATCGCTTCTTCGGTGAGCGCTCCTTCGATGTGAACGACCTCCTGGAGCTGCGGGATGGCAGGGGCGTGGTGCATATCGTGCGCCTCACCGATATCCAGGACCGCCCGCGCCTCTTCTCCACCTTCATGCTCTGCCTGCTCGCGGAGATCTACAGCACCTTCCCCGAGGTGGGCGATGCGGAGAAGCCCAAGCTCGTGCTCTTCATCGATGAAGCGCACCTGATATTCAACACCGCCACCAAGGCGCTGCTGGAGCAGATCGAGACCATCATCAAGCTCATCCGATCGAAAGGGGTGGGCGTGTACTTCTGCACGCAGGATCCCAGCGATGTCCCTGAGGGCGTGCTCGGCCAGCTCGGCATGAAAGTGCAGCACGCCCTGCGCGCGTTCACCGCCAAGGACCGCACGACGATCAAGCGCACGGCGGAGAATTATCCGCTCACGTCATTCTACAACACTGAAGAGCTGATCACATCGCTCGGCATCGGCGAGGCGCTCGTCACCGCGCTGAGTGAGAAGGGAACGCCCACGCCCCTGGCCCATACGCTTCTTCGCGCGCCCATCAGCCGCATGGACGTGCTGAGCCCCTTGGAGATCGATGGCCTGGTGGCCGGCAGTGAATTGGCGAAGACCTACAACGAGGTGATCGATAGAGAGAGCGCGTTCGAGTTGCTCGAGAAGCGGATGATCGGAGAGAAGGAGACTGAATCGGAGGAGGAGCAGGATTCGAAAGCGACGCGCCCGAAGCGCGAAGAGCCCGGCACCTT
>CAZFBP010000459.1:0-1814 GCA_964517255.1 uncultured Chryseobacterium sp. | reverse complement strand
GCGACAGCGACGACTACTACAACAGCGAGCAGCACGTCAACGCCATCTACCTGCCCAAGCACAACGAAGAGAAGCGCCAGTACATCGGCTACTTCAACACCGGCGCCTACCAGGACACGCTGGGCGGATTCGGCGGCATCCAGCACTGCCTCATCCCCAAGCCCAAGCACGTGCTCATCGACCGTTTGCCCGACGGCACGCTCGTGGACACCGTGTTCGCTGAGCAGCAGAGCGCCGAGCGGATGCTGCAGCTGCTGGGTTACTTGCCGGTGGAGGAACTCGTGAAGAAGGTTGGAGGTTGAAGGTTGACCGCCTTCGCGAAGCGATGCGGCGAGTCGAGGGTTGAGGGTTGAAGTCCAGCGTCGAGGTTGAGTGGTGCTGCTCCGCTCGATGACCATGTAGCGTGCCGACCGGCCCAGCGCAGTGCCGCTGACCTGCTCGACTCATGGCTGCGCAAGGATCGAAGGACCGAATTGCTGCAACAGCGCGGTGGCCTCCCGCACCGGGATGCGCTTGCCATTAAGGTAAGCGGTGATGAAGGCGTCCTTCACGCCGAGCCCAACGGCTTCATCCTTGCGCGCGCGCGCCGTATCCATATCCATGAAGCGGCCGGTGGTGTAGCGCACTTTGGCGCTCTCGGTGCGCTCACTGTTGAGCGGCGTGATGTTGAAGAGCTTGTCAAGCGGAACCGGACGGCTGTAAACACCGACCTGCACCGTGAAGAAGAGGCCCTTGATGGTCTCCACCTGCTTGGCAGGAGCGGCGCCCGGCTCGTTGTAGTACGAGGCGGCATCTGTGGCAGGCGCGAATGACTCCAGGATCTGCTGCGAGGTGGCCGGGTAGCGCGCCAGCACTTGCGCATCGCTCTCTGGCGCCGCGCCCTGCGTCGGAGCGACCGGCTTGATCACGATGGTCGGCGGCTCCGCCATGGGTTGTTGCTCCGCGATGCGTGGCTCCTCGCTCGCCCTTCGTACGCGGATGGGGCTCGATGCCAGCGCGTCAGAAGCGGGCGCAGCGCGCATCGCCTCGCCGAGCGGAATGCGTTTCCCATCGCGATAGGCCACCACGAAGGCATCGCGGTAGCCGCGTTCACGAACAAGGTCCTTCGCCGCCATCGCTCCTTCAGCACCAGTGAAGAGTCCCGCCGTATAGCGCACCAGGCCATTGCCCACGGTCTCGCCCATCACCGGTGCCATGTCGCTGAAGGCCTCTTGCGGCACCGGCTTGCGGAAGGCGCCGATCTGCACCTTGAACACGATGCCCGAGGGCAGCTCTGCGTCGATGGGGATGGGCGCCTCCCGACGAGTCGTGGGTTCGTTCAGGAAGAAGACATCCTCGACCAGCTCATCCGGCATGCGGAAAGGGACAGGGGCCGATGAATCCGGGCCTGAAGGAAGCGTGATCGCCGCCTGCGTGGTCGAGGGTCGGGAAGCTGAAGGCTGAGCATCGGAATCCTGAGCGGCTGGGGGTGGCGAGATCCCCGTCGCAGGCTTCAAGTCGGCATCGACCGCACGCTGCGCGCCGGCATCGGTGATGCGCGGATCATCGGGCAACGCTTGCTCTAAGCCAGCGCGCGGCGGCTCGCTCAAGGTGATGGACGCCTGATCTCGAGCCGGAGCGGCCTCATCACGCGATTCGGCCAGCAGGGCCTCGGCGCGGCGCGCGCGCTGCTCCAGGGCCATCAGCTCACTGCTGCGATCGGCGGGCATGGCCTGCAGCATCACGCCGGCTTGCGCTTCGTTTATGCTCGCCGCGCCACGCAGCCGCGCGGCGACGCTCTCGAGCGAATCGGCCCGCAGCTCCAACTGCGTGGC
>CAZFBP010000458.1:0-1820 GCA_964517255.1 uncultured Chryseobacterium sp. | reverse complement strand
GGGACGGCACCGACCAGTTCGGCGACCGTTTGGCACGCGGCGTCTATCTCTACCGCGTGATGGCGCGCCTAATCGGCGCCGACATCGAGGTGCGCGAGACGCAGGCCTCGCCGTACTTCACCAAGGGCTTCGGCAAGATGTACCTGCTGAGGTAACCGCGCGGTGCGCGGAGCGGCGCAGCGCCGGATACATTCGCCCGCGTGCCGCCTTCCCGGATCCATGTGCTCGTTTGGTCAGCGCTGAGCGGCGTGCTCTGGGCGCTGGCATGGCCCGCGATCGGGGGCTTCACCTGGCTGGCCTTCGTGGCGTGGCTGCCGCTGCTGCACGCGGAACGATTGCATGAGCGCCGCACTGCGGGCCGCGGACGCGCCTTCTACCCGTACGCGCTGATCGCCTTCTTTCTCTGGAACGCGCTCACCACGTACTGGTTCTTCCTGGTGAGCGAGCCGATGACCACGAAGCTGGTGAGCGTGGGCGTGCCCGTGGTCGGCAACACGCTGCTCATGGGCATTCCTTGGTGGCTGCGCCGCGCGGTGAAGCGCAGGCTGGGCGCGCGCTGGGCCGATGCCGCGCTGATCGCCTGCTGGCTGGCCGGCGAGCGCCTGCATCATTCGTGGGACCTGCAGTGGCCGTGGCTCACCTTGGGGAACGTGTTCGGCACAAGGCCTTCGTGGGTGCAGTGGTACGAGTTCACCGGCCTGATGGGCGGCTCGCTCTGGGTGATGCTCGTGGCTGTTGCGCTGAATGCGGCGATCACCGAGTGGAAGCTGGGTCGATGGCATTCGAGCAGATGGCTCATCATCGCCGCATCGATTGCGCTCGTTCCGCTCGGCGCGTCGTTCTTGAGCTTCGCGTCGCATTCGGAATTGAAGAAGGGCAATGGGTTGGAGGTGGTCGTCGTCCAGCCCAACATTGATCCGTACAACGAGAAGTTCAGCGGGGTGCATCCGTTGGAGCAATTGGATCGCATGATCGCGTTGGCCGAGCCGCTGATCACGGAGCGCACGCGGCTGGTGGTCTTCCCGGAGACCGCCTTGCAGGAAGGCGCGGCGATCGAGAACACGGATCACGGCATCGAATTGAACGGCCTGTGGGAGAATGACCTGGAGGCCTCGCGCAGCGTGAAGCGCTTCCGCGGCCTGCAGCGCGCGCATCCGCAGTTGGCGGTGCTCTGCGGCATGAGCAGCGATCGCTGGTTCAGGGCTCAGGATGAGATGCCCGTCACCGCGCGGCCCATCAAGGGCAGCCCGTACTGGTACGAATCGTACAACGCGGCGCTGTGGCTGCCCGCGCAGGGATCGGCGCAGAGCTACCACAAGAGCAAGCTCGTGGCCGGCGTGGAGCTGATGCCCTACGAGGAAGTGCTCGGCCCTTTGGGCGAACTCGCCCTCGACCTGGGCGGCACCACGGGCAGCTTGGGCCGGCAAGAGGAGCGGAGCGTGCTGCGCGATGGAGCGTCAGGACTCGCCATCGTCCCGGCCATCTGCTACGAATCGGTCTTCGGCAGGCACGTAGCGGCCCACGCGCGCAACGGCGGCGAGCTCATCGCCGTGATGACCAACGACGGCTGGTGGGGCGACTCGCCGGGCTACGAGCAGCACCTCGCGTTCTCCTCGCTGCGCGCCATCGAGACCCGCCGCGACGTGGTGCGCTCGGCCAACACCGGCATCTCGTGCATCGTGGATCAGCGCGGGGTGATCCGGCAGCGAACGCAATGGTGGAGGCCCGCTGCCTTCGTCGCTTCGGTGCATCCGAACAGTGAGATCACTTTTTTCACCCGCCACGGCGACCTCATCGGAGGGCTGGCGCTGTCGCTCGCC
>CAZFBP010000457.1:693-1831 GCA_964517255.1 uncultured Chryseobacterium sp. | reverse complement strand
CCCCGCCGGACCTGGGCGTGGTGCGTGAGGCGCTGAAGGCCTCCCTGGCCAAGGACCTGCCCATTGCCGAGGACTTCAACCTGTTCCGGCACACGGTGCAGCATGCGTCATCGGCACCACCCGCCGTTCAGGTGGAGGGCGGCTTGTTCGGCCTGCGCTTCCGCGACAAGAAGGGCACCCGTGTGGCGCACTTCACCCCCACTGGCCTGGTGGTGAACTGGGTGAAGCCCTACCCCGGCTACACGAAATGCCTGCCCAAGGTGAAAGCGCTTTGGGCGTTGTACGAGCAGCACTTCGGCCCCATCGCGGTGGAAACGGTCTCCATGCGCTACATCGACCGGATCAATGTACCGCTCAAGAATGGCACTGTGAACCTGAGCGACTACTTCAATCTTGGGCCGATCCTGCCGAACATCGAGGGCTTGAGCGTGGCCGGCTTCAACCAGGTGGTCGAGTTTCAGAAGGCGCCGGAGCAGATCCGCACCCGCGTGAACCTGGCCACCTTGAACCCGGAGGACCACACCCTGCCGGTGATGCTGGACCACGAGGCCTTCATCAACCTGAAGCAGCAGAAAGACCGCAGCACGCAGGCCATCTGGCCCGCGCTCGAAAAAGCACACACATGGAGCTCGCAATTCTTCCAAGGCAGCCTCACCAAAAAGTGCATCGCCCTGTTCACGTGAGCAGGAGCATGTCGCCCTTGGTGCTCAACTTCGATCCGGACCGCTGCTACGTGCAGTCGGTGCAGAAACCCGTCCCTGCCCCGCTGTTCTCGAAACCTGAAATGGGCAAGCTCCTTTCCGTGATCCTCTCCATGGTCATCCGGCCCAAGGTGATGGAAGCATTGGCCGCAGTGGTCACCGAGCGGCAGGAGGCCTGCGCGGAAGGCAGCACCTATCCCCCGGTGGCCGATCTATCCATCGAATGGGCCTGCCATTTCGTGGTGTCGTTGCCCGAGAACGCACCGGACCCAGAGGTGGGTGCAGGCCCCAAGGGTGATATCTCCTTCGACTGGTACGATGGGCGCGACCACATCCTAACGGTGGGCATCCAACCGGATGGCACCGTGCATTACGCCTATGTGAACGGTAACGAGCGCGCCCACGCCACGCTCGATCTGGAGCACGGCGTACCAGAG
>CAZFBP010000457.1:0-683 GCA_964517255.1 uncultured Chryseobacterium sp. | reverse complement strand
CAAGCGGGAAGAGACCCTGGCGCGCTTCTCAGTGTTCAGCGATTGGACACGGAAAGACGGCGAGCCCAAGGTGGACCTCTTCCTCCCCGACCCTTGGAATACCGTATCCGTGTTCCGCATCGACGGGTTGAGCAAAGCGGATATCAAGCAGATCAACAACGACGTGGACATGGCGCGTCGCAAGAAGCTTGTGAACTACGGCTATTGCCCATTGAGTGCCGGCCGCGTGATGGACCACAAATTCCCCTTGGACCCGAACGACGAGCCCAAGCACCATGTGAACATCGAAGGCTTCAGTCCGGATGGAAGTGACCACCGGGCCAAGGCGTTGCTTCTGCTTCAAGTCGCAGGTAAGCTGGTGGACGCCCACCTCAAGTGATCACTGGGGCGTCGGCCGCCTCACCTCCACCAAGGGCCGGGTGGTCAACTTCAAGAACACGATCATCATCATGACGAGCAACATCGGCCATGCCTTCGGCAGGTAAACTCGCACGACCTGTCCCGCTCGACGGGATCATCCAGGAGAATTTCGAGAACCTGGAGCGCAAGGATGTGGACGCCGTGATTGAGAAGACCCAGCGCGAAGTGATGGACCTGCTGCGCAAGACCGTGCGCCCCGAGTTCCTCAACCGCGTGGACGAGCTGATCATGTTCCGTCCGCTGAGCCAGAATGATGTGCGCGA
>CAZFBP010000456.1:0-1837 GCA_964517255.1 uncultured Chryseobacterium sp. | reverse complement strand
ATCGTGGGCGCTGGACCTGCAGGTCTGTTCTGCGCGATCCGCTGCATCGAGCACGGTATGCGCCCGATCGTGCTGGAGCGCGGCAAGGACGTCCGTGCGCGCCGTCGTGACCTCGCTGCCATCAGCAAGGAGCACATCGTTGACCCGGATAGCAACTACTGCTTCGGCGAGGGCGGGGCCGGAACTTTCAGCGATGGCAAGCTGTACACGCGCAGCCATAAGCGCGGTGATGTGGAAGGCGTGCTCCGCCTGTTCGTGGCCTTCGGCGCCAGCCCGGACATCCTGGTGGACGCGCATCCGCACATCGGCACCAACAAACTGCCCAGCATCATCACCGCCATGCGCCAGGCCATCCTCAGCGCGGGCGGCGAGGTGCGGCTCAACAGCCGCGTGACCGGGCTGATGATCGAGCGCGGCGCGATGAAGGGCGTGCTGCTGCGCGATGGCGGCGCGATCGAAGCCGACCGTGTCGTGCTGGCCACGGGCCATTCCGCGCGCGATGTCTTCGAGCTGCTGCGCTCGCAAGGCATCCGCATCGAGCGCAAGGACTTCGCCCTCGGCGTGCGCGTGGAGCACCCGCAGGCCATCATCGACCGCGCGCAGTACCACTGCGACCCTCGCGGTCCCTGCCTGCCGCCCGCGACCTACAGCCTGGTGCAGCAGGTCGAGGGCCTCGGCGTTTACAGTTTCTGCATGTGCCCAGGCGGCATCATCGCGCCGTGCGCCACGGCCCAGGAGGAAGTGGTCACCAACGGCTGGAGCCCGAGCAAGCGCGACAACCCCTTCGCCAACTCGGGCGTGGTGGTCACCATCAGCCCCGAGACCGCGCGCTCGCTGAAGCACGATCCGAGCGATCCGCTCTGGGGCGTGCGCTACCAGCAACGCGCGGAGCACGCGGCGTGGCAAGCGGGCGGATGCAGGCAGAGCGCCCCCGCTCAGCGCTTGGAGGACTTCATACAAGCGCACGGCTCCGCGAGCCTTCCGGAATGCAGCTACCTGCCGGGCATCGTTCCCTGGCGCGTGGATGAACTGCTGCCGCCCGAGGCGGCGCTCCGCCTGCGCGAAGGCTTCAAGGCCTTCGGCACCAAACTGCGCGGCTATCGCACCAACGAGGCCGTGGTGGTGGCGGTGGAGAGCCGCACCAGCTCGCCGGTGCGCGTGCCGCGCGACCCCATCACGCTGCAACACGCAGATGCGCGCGGGCTCTATCCCTGCGGCGAAGGGGCGGGCCAAGCGGGCGGCATCGTGAGCGCCGCGATGGATGGGCAGCGCGTGGCCGACGCGATCGCAGCAGGCTACGCTGATCGCGCCTGACGCATGAACTCCATGCAGAGCGCGCTGGCCGCCATGGCCACGTTCAGCGATTCGGCGCCGCCCTTGCCCGGAACAGAAATGGCCTGCGGCTCGAGCGCGCGCACCGCATCGGAAGGCCCATGCGATTCGCTGCCCAGGATCAGCACCGCAGGCCTTCTGAGCCGCATGTCGAAGACCGGTGCGCCTTCCATGGTGGCCAGGTAGAGAGACGCCCCGGAAGCGCGCAGTTGATCGAGGTCGTGCCGCAGCTCGCCGCGATGAACGTGCACGCGGAACAAGGAACCCATGCTGGCCTGCACGCACTTCGGATTGAACTCCTCCACGCAGTCGGCGCTGCAGAGCACGCGCCGCGCCCCGAACCAATCGGCGATGCGCAGCAAGGTGCCCAAATTGCCCGGATCGGCGATGCCATCGAAGGCGAGCACGAGCTCATCAGGGCCTGGCGCGGTGAGCGGAACGGTCGCGGGCATCTCGGCCACGGCGATCACTTCGTTGCCGCTCTCCAGGGTGCCCATGCGGTCCA
>CAZFBP010000455.1:0-1844 GCA_964517255.1 uncultured Chryseobacterium sp. | reverse complement strand
ATCGCCCCGCCCCAATATGCCTATCAAGCCATCCGAACACCGTATCGTGCCATTGCTTCGTGTTCCGCGGCTTCAGCACCCAATGGTTCTCATCGGTGAAGCGCAGGTAGAGCGACTCGATGCCCTTGCTCTGGCACGCGGTGAAGCTGCCGATGCCCTGCTCCAGCGGCACGCGGAAATCCTTGTCGCCATGGATCACCAGCATCGGCGCGCGCCAGGTCGCGGTGTGCAGCATGGGGTTGAAATCATCATAGGCCTTCGGGTTGGCGAACACGCTGGCGCCGTTCTCCCAATCGGTGAACCAGAGTTCCTCGGTGCTGTAGCCCATGGCGCGCGTATCGAAGATGCCGCAGTGCGAGACCAGGCACTTGAAGGCATCGGGCCAATTGCCGGCGATCCAGTTCACCATGAAGCCGCCGTAGGATGCGCCGAGCGCTGCCGCGCGATTGCCGTCGAGGAAGGCGTAGTTGCTCAATGCGTGCGCCCAGCCCTTCTGCAGATCTTCCAGCGGACGATCGCCCCAGTGCTGGTTGATCGCGTCGGTGAAGGCCTGGCCATAGCCGGTGCTTCCATGGAAGTCGATCATCACCACCGCGTAGCCGGCGCCCGCGTAGGTCTGCGGATTCCAGCGGTAGCTCCATGCATCGCCGAAGCTGCCCTGCGGGCCGCCGTGTATGAGGAATGCCACGGGATACTTCTTCCCTTGCTGGTAGTTCGCCGGCTTCAGCACGTACGCGTGCACCGTCTCGTTGTTCCATCCAGCGAAGCTGAATTGCTCGTACGCGCCGAATGATTTCTCCTTCAGGCCCGCGTTGAAGTCGGTGAGCGGCATGGCATCGGCATCGATGTAGGGCGCTTTGGGCTTGGCGGCGTAGAGCTGCGCTGGACCGCTGAGGCCGCTCTTGAGGAAGACGATGCCCTTGGGCGTTTCAGCGAAGGCATCGAGGTGGCCATCGCGGCTCAAGGGCAGCACCTGGCCGCTCTTGATGTCGATGCGGAAGAGGCGGTGCTTGCCCAGATCATCGGCGGTCACGAGCAGGCTGCCGCCGTCGCGGCTCCACTTCATATCGGCCACGCTGCGATCCCAATCTGGGGCAAGTGTCCTGATCTTGCCCGTGGCGATATCGCGTAATCGGATCTCGAATCGGTCGGCCTCGTAGCCAGGGCGCTTCATGGCCTTAAAGGCAAGAGTCTTCCCATCGGGTGAGGCCACCGGTGCCGCATCCCAAGCCGGATTCTCCGTGGTGATGCAGCGCGCCTCGCCACCGGTCACAGGCACGCTGAAGATGTCGAAGTTGGTGCTCCACGGCTCCCGCTTGCCCGCGATGCGCAGGCTGAAGAAGACCGTGCCGCCATCGGCGCTGAAGCAGAAGTCCTCATTGCCGCCGAAGGGTCTCGAGGGCACATCGCCGTCGAGGCCATCGGTGAGCGCGATTGGCGCTGCTTCGGGTTTGCCCAGGTCCACATAGAAGAGGTGGTTGCGCGCGCCATCCTTCCAGGTGTCCCAGTGGCGCAGGAAGAGCTTGTCGTACACCATGCCGCTGGCCTTCGCTGCTTCACGCGTTTCCCGGATCTTCTGCGTGCAGGTGATCTCGAAGCCCTTGCATTCGGGGAAGACCGCCAAGGCCACAACCACGCCTTTGCCCGTAGGCGAAACGCGATAGTCCTCCACATCAAGCGGTAGAGTGGTCACTTGCACGGCATGTGTTCCAGTGGCATCGGCCCGCCATACCTGATTGCTGCCGCTGCGCGCGCTGAGGAAGAAGAAGCCAGAGCCATCAGCGAGCCACTGCACGCCATTGGCGCCACCCTCGCTCGCCGGCAATTTCACTTCGGGCTTCGCG
>CAZFBP010000454.1:0-1855 GCA_964517255.1 uncultured Chryseobacterium sp. | reverse complement strand
AAGGGCGAGGAACCGATCGCCTTCGATCATGATTGTCGCGAAGGCATCTGCGGCATGTGCAGCCTGTTCATTAACGGCGAGCCGCATGGACCGGGCCGCGGCATCACCACCTGCCAGTTGCACATGCGCAAGTTCAAGGACGGGGACACCATCTATGTGGAGCCCTGGCGCAGTGCGGCCTTCCCGGTGATCAAGGACCTTGTGGTGCACCGCGGTGCGTTCGACCGCATCCAGGCTGCGGGCGGTTTCGTGAGCGTGAACACCAGCGGCAATCTGGTGGATGGCAATGCGGTGCCCATTCCGAAGGACGATGCCGACAAGGCCTTCGATGCCGCCACCTGCATCGGCTGCGGCGCCTGTGTGGCCGCCTGTCCCAACGGCAGCGCCATGCTCTTCGTGGCCGCCAAGGTGAGCCAGTTGTCCCTCCTGCCGCAAGGCAAGCCCGAACGCAAACGGCGCGCCCTGGCCATGGTGGAGCAGATGGACAAGGAGGGCTTCGGCAACTGCAGCAATACCGGCGCCTGCGAGGTGGAATGCCCCAAGCAGATCAGCATCGCCAACATCGCGCGGTTGAACCGGGAATACCTGGTGGCGACGGTGACGAAGGAGTGACCATGACCTGGTCCGTGAAGAGCAAGCTCCCCCACGTCGGCACCACCATCTTCACGGTGATGAGCAAGCTGGCGGTGGAATGCGGCGCCATCAACCTCAGCCAGGGCCTTACTTTTGAACCATGAGGTTAACACCCCAGGAGATCGAAGGTCTTCGCGCCTACTTCGCCACCAAGCCGGTGGTGAGCGCCTACCTCTTCGGCTCGTTCGCGCGCGGCGAAGCCGATGAGAAGAGCGATGTGGACATCCTCGTGGACCTGGATCGTTCGGTACCGTTCGGACTTAGCTACTTCGGCATGATCGGCGACCTGCAGGAATTGCTCGGCAGGCAGGTGGATGTCGTCACGCGCGAAGCGCTTTCGCCGCACGTGGAGCCGTATGTGAAGCGGGACCTATTGCCGATCTATGCGCGATAGGCTCGGCGATCGCATTCGTGTCCAGCATATCCTGGAGGCCATCGAGATGATCGAGGGCTATATGAAAGGTCGTTCCATCGATGATCTATTGAGCGATGCCATGCTCCGGTTCGCGGTTGTGAAGCAATTGGAAATGATCGGCGAGGCGACCTCTCGCATCACCCCTGCAACAGGCACTGGAACCAGCCATCCCATGGAAACAGGTGACGCTCATGCGCCACGTGCTCGTGCATGACTATTACCGCATCGATGTACCGACGGTCTGGAGCACGGTCAACCATGATCTTGCTCCACTGAAACTTGCGGTACAGCGCCTGCTGGCTACGCTTCCACCGGCTCCCTGAATGGCCATCGAGAGCAAACTCCCCCACGTCGGCACCACCATCTTCACGGTGATGAGCAAGCTGGCGGAGGAATGCGGTGCCATCAACCTCAGCCAGGGCTTCCCCGACTTTCCGATCGACGGGTCGCTCATCGACCTTGTGGACAAGGCCATGCGGGCCGGGCACAACCAGTATGCACCCATGCCGGGCCTGCCTGCATTGCGTGAAGCGATCGCGGCCAAGGTGCAACGACTCTACGACTTCCACTATGATCCGGACACGGAAGTCACTGTGACCGCCGGTGGCACGCAGGCCATCTTCACCGCCATCGGTGCGGTGGTGCATCCCGGCGACGAGGTCCTCATCGTGGACCCGGCCTACGACTGTTATTCACCAACGGTGGAGCTGTTCGGGGGTACGCCGGTCCACGTACGCCTGGGAACGGACCTGCGCTTCGATGCGGAGGCGGTGAAGGCGGCGATCACGCCCCGGACGCGGATGCTGA
>CAZFBP010000453.1:0-1871 GCA_964517255.1 uncultured Chryseobacterium sp. | reverse complement strand
GAACGGCATGCGGCCGGCCGTCGTGCATGCAGCGCACTGTGCGGACGAAGGGCAGCTGGTCCAGGGTGTCGAGGCCCAGCGTGTCGGTGCTGCGGATGGTGGCGCTGTTCTGCCAGCGGCTGGTGCCGAGCACCACGAGGTCAGCCGCCTGTTGCAGGGCCTGCACGAAGGCCGGGTCCACGGGGAGGTCCAGCGAATCCAGCGGGATGCCCTGCCGGTCGCGGCGCTCGATGGCACGCGTGCTCAGGAAGGTGCCCGGGGCACTGAGCTGGTGCGGCGTTCCGCCCTTGTGGGTGAACTCCACCAGATAGGTGGCCGGTGCGGTCTGTGCCGCGGAAGGAAGCGTCATCCGCACGGCCACCGCCGCAGCCACCATGCACCGCCGCAGGCCATCAATGCCCATAGGCCGTGATCACTTGGCGGAAGTACCAGCCGTTGGTCCCGTCGGTCTGTGTGTTGGAGCTGTCCCGCACCCGCTCCACCAGCCCCACGTGCCGGGCATACCGCTCGCGGTAGATGAGCGTGTCCACCAGGTTGTTGGGATAATGGTTCCGCACCAGGAGCGTGCTGTCGAAGCTGAGGTTGCCGTGCTGCCAGGGCTGGTCCACGGCCTCATGGCTCACCTCCATGTCCGGGCGGTCGTTCAGGGCGTTGAGGTTCCAACGTTCGCCGACCCTGGTCGGGAAGGTGAGCTTCAACAGGCGCACGTTCTCCTCGGTGCGCTCGGCGTAGGCGGGCTGGCGGGTCTGGGTCCACACATCCTTGATGCGCCATCCGTTCGTCAGCGTGTCCCACACGAAGCGCTCGATGCGTTGGGCCGTGCGGCCCTCCGGGTCGGTGTACACCGAATCGATCACCTCGCGCAGGCGGTAGCGCACCGCGCCGCTGATGCCAAGGCCCTCGAAGGACCAGGAGGAATCCACCTGGTATTCGGCCCACAGGCCGCGTTCCACGGGGAAGTAAGTGTGGCCCGGATCGATGGGCACGGCCTCGTCCCTGCGGCAGCCGGGAAAGAGCAGCGCGACAAGGCCGGCGGCGGCCAGGCAACGGCGGATGGTGAAGGTCCTGCTCATGGTGTGCGGTCGATGAAGCCTCCTCCGAGCACATCGTCCCCATCGTAGAAGACGGCGCTCTGCCCCGGAGCGATGCCTGTCACCGGCGCATGGAACTCGACGCGCACCCGGCCGTCCTCCATGCGGAGCGTGCTGGGCGTGCCCCGGTCCTTGTAGCGCACCTTGGTGACGGCCTCCACCTCCCCGCGCAGGGCATCCACTTTCAGGAAGTTCGGTTGCCGCACCCACATGGTCTGGCGGCGCAGCTCGTCCTTCCGGCCCAGCACCACGGTGTTGGTCTCCGGCCGGATGTCGGTGACGTAGAGCGGTTCACCCACGGCGATGCCCAGGCCCTTGCGCTGCCCGATGGTGAAGAAGGGATAGCCGTCGTGCTCGCCCAGCACCTCGCCGTTGGTGCCCACCAGCTTGCCATGGGCCAGGCGGGCGGTCACCTCGGGCTCCTTGCGTTTGAGGAAGCTGCGGTAATCGTTGTCGGGGATGAAGCAGATCTCGTAGCTCTCGCTCTTGTGCGCCAGTTGCGGAAAGCCGGCTTCCTGCGCCATGCGGCGGATCTCGCTCTTGCGGAAGCCGCCTACCGGGAAAAGCGTACGCGCCAGGCTTTCCTGCCGCAGGCCCCAGAGCACGTAGCTCTGGTCCTTGCCTTCATCGAGGCCCTTGCTCACCGTGTGGCGCCCGGCATGCGGCGGATCGGTGACGGGCGTGAGGCGGGCGTAGTGCCCCGTGGCGATCAGCGGGCAGTCCAGCATGTCGGCGCGCTTGAGCAGGGCCTCCCACTTGATGAAGGTGTTGCACAGCACG
>CAZFBP010000452.1:1011-1880 GCA_964517255.1 uncultured Chryseobacterium sp. | reverse complement strand
AAGAGCTGGGTGGAGGATTTCGTGGACGAGGACACTGGGGAGGTGGTCTCCATCGAACGCAACGAAGTGCTGATCGACCGCGAAACGATCCTCGAGGAGGAGCACGTGGAACTGATCGCCGAGAGCGGTGCGAAGACCATCATCCTGCACAAGCTGGGGGTGAACGCGGCCGATTACGCACTGATCTACAACACCCTGCAGAAGGACACCTCCAACTCCGAGAAGGAGGCCGTGGAAGTGATCTACCGCCAACTGCGCAACGCCGAACCACCTGACCTGGAAACGGCGCGCAGCGTGATCGACAAGCTGTTCTTCAGTGAGCAGCGCTATGACCTGGGCGAAGTGGGCCGCTACCGCATCAACAAGAAGTTGGGCCTGGAGAGCGAGCTCAGTGTGCGGGTGCTCACCAAGGAGGACATCATCGCGATCATCCGCTACCTCATCGAGCTGGTGAACTCGAAGGCGGACGTGGACGACATCGACCACCTGAGCAATCGCCGCGTACGCACCGTGGGCGAGCAGCTCTTCAGCCAGTTCGGCGTGGGCCTGGCCCGCATGGCGCGCACCATCCGCGAGCGCATGAACGTGAGGGACAATGAAGTGTTCACCCCGACCGACCTGATCAACGCCAAGACCCTTAGCTCGGTGATCAATTCGTTCTTCGGGACGAACCAGCTGAGCCAATTCATGGACCAGACCAACCCGCTGGCCGAGATCACCCACAAGCGTCGCCTCTCGGCACTTGGGCCCGGAGGTCTTAGCCGCGAACGCGCTGGTTTTGAAGTGCGGGACGTACACTACACGCACTATGGTCGCCTTTGTACCATTGAGACCCCTGAAGGACCGAACATCGGCCTGATCAGCTCGCT
>CAZFBP010000452.1:0-1001 GCA_964517255.1 uncultured Chryseobacterium sp. | reverse complement strand
AACAGCCTCGGCTTCATCGAGACCCCCTACCGCGAGGTGAAGGACGGGAAGGTGGACCTGAAGGGCAAGCCCATGTACTTCAGTGCCGAGGAGGAGGACATGAAGATGATCGCCCAGGCCAATGCCGATGTGGCGCAGACCGGCGAATTTCGCAGCGACCGCGTGAAGGCCCGCCAGATGGGCGACTTCCCGGTGGTGGGACCGGACGAACTGGAGTTGATGGACGTGGCGCCGAACCAGATCGCCTCCATCGCGGCCAGCCTTATCCCGTTCCTGGAGCACAACGACGCCAACCGTGCGCTGATGGGCTCCAACATGATGCGCCAAGCGGTTCCCCTGCTGCGCCCGGAAGCCCCCATCGTAGGCACCGGCCTGGAGGAACTGGTGGCGCATGACAGCCGCGTGCTGTTGATGGCCGAGGGTGACGGCACGGTGAAATACGTGGACAGCGAGCGCATTCTGATCGAGTACAAGCGTACCGACGAGGAACGCGCCGTGAGCTTCGATGGTGACGAGAAGGAGTACAAGCTCACCAAGTTCATGAAGACCAACCAGAGCACCTGCATGAACCTGCGCCCGACGGTCCGGAAGGGGGAGAAGGTGAGCGCAGGACAACCGCTCTGCGAAGGATACAGCACCGAGGATGGCGAGCTGGCCATCGGCCGCAACCTGGTGGTGGCCTTCATGCCGTGGAAGGGCTACAACTTCGAGGATGCCATCGTGATCAGTGAGCGCGTGGCCCGTGAGGACATGTTCACCTCCATCCACATCGACGAATACAACATGGAGGTCCGCGACACCAAGCGCGGGCAGGAGGAGCTTACAGCGGACATCCCCAACGTGAGCGAGGAGGCCACCAAGGACCTCGACGAGAACGGCTTGATCCGCATCGGTGCCGAGGTGAAGGAAGGCGACATCCTCATCGGCAAGATCACCCCGAAGGGGGAGACCGACCCCAGCCCGGAGGAGAAGCTGCTCCGCGCCATCTTCGGCGAGAAGGC
>CAZFBP010000451.1:1154-1887 GCA_964517255.1 uncultured Chryseobacterium sp. | reverse complement strand
CCCCACGCGCTCTTGTAGTAGTGGGCGCTCTGCTTGGCGTTGCCCACGTAAAGTTCCACGTAGTCGGTGCCCAGCAGAGGCAGGAAGTCCTGTGCATCGGCCATGATCTTCTCCAGGCCGTAGTCGACGTCTTTCAATCCGGTTGCCATGGTCGTATGCTTCAGTGATGTGCGAAGTTCGGGCTTTTTCGGGGGCGGATGCTGATGGAGGCCAGGGGGCGCCATGAACCTTGGAAGCCTTGGGCGCATCCCTGAAATTCCACAAGAAAGTTGTGGATCTTCATGGTTGTGTCTTGGGCGTGCCCCCGACTCAAATGCGGCCGGGTCCGGCTTTCCGCGACTCCTTGCATGGATCACCACGCTGCTGGGTGCCGTTCCGATCCGTCACGTGGAACGCACTCCGCCGATACTTGCTATCGGCCTTGCGGGTTCCAAAGCGAGGTGTTGTCCAGGCCGGCCAGAGCCCCTAGATTTGCGATTCACGAATCATAAAACATGGATGCGCACAAGGGAATGCGACCGCAGGATGTGGCTGTGCTGTTGAAGATCGTGGCCTTGGGCAATGATGACTGGCGGGGCATCGATCTGGCGCATGCGCTGCGCCTGAGCCCTGCCGAGGTCAGCAATTCGCTCAAACGCTCGGCCATGGCCGGACTTGTCGATGGCACCAAGCGCCGGGTGGCGCGCGCCGCACTCCTAGAGTTTCTGAAGCACGGCCTGCCCTATGTGTTCCC
>CAZFBP010000451.1:0-1144 GCA_964517255.1 uncultured Chryseobacterium sp. | reverse complement strand
TGCGTGGCGTGCCCACCGCCCACACGGCTCCACCCCTGCGTGCGAAATTCCTTACTGCAGATGCCTACGTGTGGCCCTTTGCCAAGGGCGACCAACGGGGTCAGGCCATCGCGCCGCTCTATCCCGGAGCTCCGGCTGCCGCGCTCGCAGACCCCGCCCTGCACGAACTGCTGGCACTGGCCGATGCGCTACGCACCGGCCGAGCCCGCGAACGTGACGAGGCTGAGAAGGAACTTGCTAAGCGCCTGAAGTGATGCGCGATGCCGTGAACATCCAGGCCGTGCAGTTCGTGGCCGATGGCTTGAAGGACCTGCGCGACCAAGTGGTCTTCGTGGGCGGCGCGGTCATCAGCCTCTATGCCGACGACCCCGGCGCCGATACGCCACGCCCCACATCGGACATCGACCTCGTGATCGAAGTGGCAGGCTACGCAGCCTACGCGCAGTTGGAGGAGCACCTTGCGCATCTCGGCTTCCATCATACGCCGGAAGAGCCCGTGAATTGCCGCTACCGATTCCATGGGGTCACCGTGGACATCATGCCCACCGACGTGCCCGCGCTGATGCCCACCAACCGCTGGTACTTGCCAGGTATGCGGCATGCCGTGCGCATGACCTTGCCCGATGGTAGCGCGCTCGCCGCGCTCACCGTTCCCTATTTCCTCGGCACCAAGTTCGAGGCGCACAAGGGGCGTGGCCGCGACCTGCGCACCAGCAAGGACTTCGAGGACATCGTCTTCATCCTCGATGCGCGCCTGCGGTTGGAAGAAGAAGTGGCCACGGCCCCAGCGGAGATCCGCGACTACCTCCAGCACCATGTCCAAGCCTTGTTGAAGGATCCCGCAACGCGCGAAGCCATCGAAGGCCACCTCTCGCCGCAGATCGCTACGGAGCGGGCAGTGGTACTCATGGAACGATTAAGGGCGATGGCGGGGGAGTGAGACCCCGAAGGGGTCAAAGCCTGTAGCATTCGTTCCACCCAGAAGGCATTCGACCCTGAAGGGGGTCGTAGCAGGTGTTCCTCCGGCCACATGCGCCTCGTGCCGGGCATGGACTATACCCCGGGCTGCGATCCGGGGCTCCAAGTCCTCAGCCGGATTACCGGCTTCCGGGCTTCCCGTTACGATCCCTCACGCAATGCAGAT
>CAZFBP010000450.1:0-1891 GCA_964517255.1 uncultured Chryseobacterium sp. | reverse complement strand
CCACCTCCACGGTGAAGTCCACGTGGCCCGGCGTGTCGATCAGGTTGATCTTGTACTTGTCGCCGCGGTAGTTCCAGCTGGTGGTGGTGGCGGCGCTGGTGATCGTGATGCCGCGCTCCTGCTCCTGCTCCATCCAGTCCATGGTGGCTGCGCCATCATGCACCTCGCCGATCTTGTGCACCAGGCCGGTGTAGTACAGGATGCGTTCGGACGTGGTCGTCTTCCCGGCATCGATGTGCGCCATGATGCCGATGTTGCGCGTGTATGTGAGGTCCCTCTTGGCCATCGGATTCGTTCTCTCGTTCAGAAGCGGAAGTGGCTGAACGCCTTGTTCGCCTCCGCCATCTTGTGCACCTCCTCCTTCTTCTTGAAGGCCGCGCCTTCCTCCTTGCTCGCCGCGAGGATCTCGTTGGCCAGCTTCTGCGCCATGCTGCGCTCGTTGCGTGTGCGGGCGTAGCCGATCAGCCATTTCATGGCCAGGCTCTTCTTGCGCTCCTCGCGCACCTGCTGCGGGATCTGGAAGTTGGCGCCGCCCACGCGGCGGCTGCGCACCTCCACTTGCGGCGTCACGTTCGTAAGGGCCTTGCGGAACACCTCCAGCCCGTCCTCCCCGCTCTTCTCGGCCACGATGTCAATGGCGCCGTAGAAGATGTCGAACGACTTGCTCTTCTTGCCGTCGTACATCAGGTTGTTCACGAACTTGGTCACCTGCTGATCGCCGAACTTGGGGTCCGGGAGGATGATGTGCTTGACTGTTTTCTTGCGCATGGTCTGTTGCCTTTTCCGTTAGCGCTTACTTCTTCTTCGCCGCAGCGGCGCCCGCCTTCGGCTTCTTGGTGCCGTACTTGCTGCGGCGCTGGTTGCGGCCCTCAACACCACTGGTGTCGAGCACGCCGCGCACGATGTGGTACTTCACGCCGGGCAGGTCCTTCACCCTCCCGCCACGAACCAGCACGATGCTGTGCTCCTGCAGGTTGTGGCCCTCACCGCCGATGTAGGCGATCACCTCATACCCGTTCACCAAGCGCACCTTGGCCACTTTGCGAAGCGCCGAGTTCGGCTTCTTCGGCGTGGTGGTGTACACCTTGGTGCACACGCCCCGACGCTGCGGGCAGGCCTTCAGAGCAATGGACTTGCTCTTGTACACCGGGTTCTCCCGGCCTTTGCGAATGAGCTGCTGAATCGTTGGCATGAGGTCCTTTCGGCTTGACTATCAGGCGTTTCCGGCTTTTTCTCTTGGAAAACGGGGTGCGAAAGTAGCCGAATCCGATTTCCAACCGCTTCGTGTTCATGGAATTTTCTTCCGAGAGCCGCGCAGAGCGCGCTCCCGTCACTCTGGCCCGGAACCCCGCGATCCCATCCATCATCTTGGATCACAGGTGCTTGGCGCAGGAACGCTCAGCCCATGTACACCCTTCCGCGCCGAGCGCTTCCCAGCCCCTTCCGCGATCATCCAAGCGCTTCCCCACAACTACCTTTGTTCGCATCATTTGATTCGTAACGGTGGACATCGCCAGCATCACCTACTACTCCATCAGCCCCCGCGTGCTGCACCTGCTGGCTTCGGTGCACCACCAGCTCGGCCAGGTGCAGGCCCGGCACCTCCACAACCCGCCCCCCGGCACCGCCAAGACCTACCGCGTCAGCGCCGTGCAGGCCACCCTCGCCATCGAGGGCAGTATCCTCGACCACCGGCCCATCGCCGAATTCGCCGACGACCATGCCGCCAGCACCAAGGGCCCCGAGGCCCTCGAGGCCGTCAACACCCACCGCCTCTACGAGCAGCTCGGCCAGCTCGACCCCTTCTCCGAGCAGGACCTCCGCCTCGCCCACGGTACGCTCATGCACGGCCTCGCTGTTGATGCCGGCCACTACCGCAGCGGCCCCATGG
>CAZFBP010000449.1:1612-1894 GCA_964517255.1 uncultured Chryseobacterium sp. | reverse complement strand
CAGGTCGAAGAGCGTGCGGCCGCAGCTGGGGCAGCTGATGTACTCGGTCTTGCTGATGCGCGTGCGCGTGGCCTGCAGGATGCCGAAAGCGGTGCGCCCCACCAGCTCATCCCCCCCGCTGTTCTCCGGGCAGATCATCACACCGTCACCCAGACCATCGAGCAACAGCGCGCCCAGATCGGTGCTGGCATGCAGCATCAGGTGCTCGGGATCGAGGTTCACATAGTCGCGGCCAATGATCACCGGCACCTCACATTTCGCCTCCAGCAGGCGGAAGAAGGC
>CAZFBP010000449.1:502-1602 GCA_964517255.1 uncultured Chryseobacterium sp. | reverse complement strand
GAAGAAGGCGGCGCGTTGTTCGGCCTGGCCATGCCCGTTCAGGGTGTCGAGCAGCAGCACACAGCTGTCGTCCTCATCCAGTGCCTCGATGAGCTCGGGCGTCAGGTCCTTCAGCGTGGCGTACACGAAGTTGAGGTCGTGGTGCACGGGCGCATTGGCCAGTAGGTCCTCTGCGGTCACCAGCGGGTAGTGCCGGGGTTTGTGCCGGTCCTTCATCCAGGTGGCATGCTCCTGGACCACGCCGAGGGTGCCGGGGATCTCGAAGTCCAGGTGGTGGTCGCCCACAAAGAGGTAGTCGCAGGCCTGGTCGGTGAGGTTCCACTTGTCCAGCGGCACGCTGTACCGATAGCCCCAGGGGAACAGGGTGGCCGGGGTGACCTTGTCCTTCGTGCTCAGGTCGGCCATGACCACCGGCACATGCCGCGCTCCGATGTTGAGCACCTCGCGCGTGCGCCGCCGCGTGTGGCTGAAGGGGTCGATCGGTACGCTATGCACCTCGGGGATGGGCTCGTGTCCCCGCCGGGCGGTGTAGCGGTCCACCAGGGCCCTGGCCACGGGGATCTCGGCCTCGGGGTCCTCGGTGAGGCTCACCCGGATGGTGTCGCCAAGGCCATCCTCCAGCAGGGCGCCGATGCCCACGGCGCTCTTCACGCGGCCGTCCTCCCCATCGCCCGCCTCGGTCACGCCCAGATGCAGTGGGTAGGCCATGCCCTCGCGCAGCATGTGGTGCACCAGCAGGCGATAGGCCTGCACCATCACCTGCGGATTGCTGGCCTTCATGCTCAGCACGATGTCGTGGTAGTTCTCGTCCCGGCAGATGCGCAGGAACTCGAAGGCGCTTTCCACCATGCCCAGCGGCGTGTCGCCGTAGCGGTTCAGGATGCGGTCGCTGAGGCTGCCGTGGTTGGTGCCGATGCGCATGGCCGTGCCGTTCTCCTTGCAGATGCGCACCAGCGGCAGGAAGCGCTTACGGATGCGATCGAGCTCCGCGTCGTACTGGTCGTCGGTGTACACGCGAACGTCGAACCTCTTCTTGTCGGCGTAATTCCCGGGGTTGATGCGCACCTTCTCCACGATGCGCGCGGCGATCTCGGCGGCGT
>CAZFBP010000449.1:0-492 GCA_964517255.1 uncultured Chryseobacterium sp. | reverse complement strand
GGGCGTGAAATGGATGTCGGCCACCAGCGGCGTGTCAAAACCTGCGGCGCGGATGCGCTTCTTGATCTCGGCCAGGTTCTCCGCGTCATCCTTGCTGGGCGCCGTGATACGCACCAGCTCGCAACCGGCCTCGATCATGCGGATGCTCTGCGCCACCGTCCCCGCCGTATCCATCGTGTCGGTGGTGGTCATGCTCTGCACCCGGATGGGGTGGTCCCCACCGATACCCACGGCACCGACCCGGACCACGCGGGTCGGCCAGCGTTCGTAGCGGGTGAGCGAAGGGCAGTACTGGCGGGCGGTGAGGCTGGCCGTGATCATGCGAACGAAGATAGGGGCGCGCTCCGGCCCCGCGTGGGCGTCCAAGCCTGTGCGCTGCCTTGCCCCGCCCCGCGCCCTTGGTCACGTTCACCCCTTCACCTCCAGCCCCAGCTCTTTCAACTGCACCGCGTCGATGGTGCCGGGTGTATCGATCATCACATCGCGGCCGGC
>CAZFBP010000448.1:0-1929 GCA_964517255.1 uncultured Chryseobacterium sp. | reverse complement strand
TGCTCTTCCGCTACAACCACGATGCCCAGCGCAAGGGCCACTGGAAGGCGAAGGACTTCGAAGCGGAGATCGCCAAGTTCACCGGCGCGAAGCACGCGCTGGCGGTGAGCAGTGGCAGCACGGCCGTGAGTTCCATGCTCGCGGCGTGTGGTGTCGGCTACGGCGATCACGTGATCGTACCGCCCTTCACCTTCGTGGCCACGATCGAGGCCGTGCTCTTCGCCGGTGCCATTCCCGTCTTCGCGGAGATCGACGAGACCCTGTGCCTGAGCGCTGAAGGAATTCGCGCTGCGATCACACCGAAGACGAAAGCCGTCCTGCTCGTACACATGTGCGGTGCATCGGCCGATCTCGACGGCATCATGGCCGTGTGCCAGGAGAATAACATCATGCTGATCGAGGACACGGCCCAAGCGCTTGGCGCCACATACAAGGGCAAGCACCTCGGCCTCTTCGGCAAGATGGGCAGCTTCAGCTTCGACTTCTTCAAGATCAATACCTGCGGCGAAGGCGGCGTCATCATCACCAACGATGAGCAGCTGATCAAGACCGCCGAGTACCTCAGCGACCACGGCCACAGCCACGAGGGCGACAATCGCGGAATGGAGCCCCACCCGATCATGGGCACCAACTACCGCATCGGCGAGATCAACGCGGCCATCGGTCTGGCGCAGGCGCGCAAGCTCCCGTATATCATCAGCCAGCAGCGCAAGCACAAGGCCATCATCCACGCGCGACTTTCCAGGATCCCCGGTCTCGCCTTCCGCAAGCAATGCGACGATGCCGGCGACAGCGCCACCTTCTTCCACCTGCTCTTCCCCAGCGAAGCCACGGCGCGCGCGGCGCACAAGGCCATGGGCGAAGCGGGCGTGGGCGGCGGCTACTGGTACGACAACATGTACCACTACATCAAGCAGTGGCACCAAGTGAAGGAACTGAGCATGCCCTTCCGCATGGTGGCGCACGAGCTCGGCCTGCCGCAAGACCTCAAGACCATGACCTTCCCGAAGAGCGATGCTGTGCTGAGCCGCCTCATCAGCTTCAACATCCGCGTGACATGGACCGAAGCGGAGTTGGATGCCTACCTGGACAAGGTGGAAGGCGCGGTGAGGAAGGTGATGGAGGGGGTGGCTGCGTAGGTCGTTTGGGCGTGTCGGCTCGAAGACTCGCCGTCGCGCTTTCCGCTCGTACTCCTCGGCCGGATTACCGGCTTGCGGGGTGCCGCTGCGATCGCTCACGCGGAATGCGTGCTCTCAAAAGGAAGCGCTACTCTCCCAAGTGGCAGCATTGGCCATGTCGTGGTCATACATTCCGGCAGTATTCCTGGTCACGAACGAACCTCCCTCAGTGCGGGACTCGAACGTGCTTTGGCAATGGCGGCAAGCGCGCGAACTTCAGCGCAATGTCCTCATGAGTGATCTCGCCCGAGCGAACTCTGACATTGTCATTCGAATAGGATTCATAACCCACCCAATCGACAGCGACCGTATACCGACCTGGTGGAATTCCCTTGAAAGCATAGTATCCGTTCTCGCCGGTGATCACATGGAGCTCGAGTTCAACGATCCGCACAGCAGCGAAGGGCATCGTCTCGTCTGTCTTGCGGTCGGTGACAGTGCCGCTGATGAAGCCTGTTGAGAGCGCATCAGACTGTGCCCAAGAAGCGCCTTGAGAGGCTGTAACAGCGACCAGCAGATAGACCAGGATCCGGTGCATTCTATGCCAAGATGCACACAAGCGCAGAATTGCATAGGGCTTTCCCTCATGGACGGGCTACTTCCCCCCATCCCTAACCCGCGCTTCCGAGCGCGCCCTGTACAGCCGCTCACTGAACCTGCCTGCGTCAGGCAGGGCCGCCTTCCTGCTCGAAGGACTTGGTCTGTCCGCCGCGCGGCGGATGCCGGTTAATCAACACTTACGCTACGGTGG
>CAZFBP010000447.1:0-1929 GCA_964517255.1 uncultured Chryseobacterium sp. | reverse complement strand
TGACCAGGAGCGCCACTTCGAAACAGGAGATGGCGGAAACCGCCATCGTCGCCTGAGAATTTATCGCGGCCAGGATCGGCCGGGTCAAACCGGCTTCTCCGAGAAGAATCCAGTTCACCCAGATGTGGGTATCAAGAACGATCACTTGAGCGCATCCCAATCTTCTTCCGGCGCGACTGGCGCGACGATATCGCCGAGGATCGTTCCCTTACCCGCGATACGGGCCGAGGGCACCCGACGCGTTTGCGATGTGATGTTCGCCTGGCCGGGGAGCATGGTGACGATGACACGCGCTTCTTCAACAGGTGGTTTGTCCGTCAGCCATGTAATCCGCCCGTGGTCATAGATTGCTTCATAGCTCTGTAGCACGGTCAATCCTCCTCGACAAAACGCGCCGGCGCGGGAACGGCGACCAGCTGTGGAGACATGGATGTATTGATCCCATGGTTACAACCGCCAGACCGTGAACCCCGCCGCCTTGAGCGCCGCCGGGTCATAGGCGGATTTGACATCGGTGAACACGCCGCCCTGCTTCAGCCTGCCCAGGATGTCGGAGAGGGGCATGGCCATATATTGTTTGTGGGACACGGCGGCGACGATGGCGTCGGCCCCATTGGGCAACTGATCCCAGGGGGTGAGGCGGATGCCGTATTCGTGCTCGGCCTCGTGGTTCTCGGCGATGGGGTCGTGCACGGCCACGTCGCAGCCGAAGGATTGCAGTTCCTTCACCAGGTCCGCCACCTTGGAGTTGCGCAGGTCCGGGCAGTCTTCCTTGAAGGTGAGGCCCAGGACGATGACCTTGGCGCCCTTCACCGCGCTGCCGTTGTTGATCATATCTTCACCGTCTGCTGCGCCACCCAGGCGGCCATGCCGTCGTTGATGCGCCGGCCGGCGAGGATGACCTGGGGGTGGTAGCCCAGAGCTTCGGCCTTGTGGGTGAGGTGAGGGGTCCACGCCGATGCAGTGGCCGCCCACCAAGCCGGGACGGAAGGGCAGGAAGTTCCACTTGGTGCCGACGGCTTGCAGGACTTCCAGGGTGTCGATGCCGATGCGGTCGAAGATCAGGGCGAGCTCGTTCATGAGGGCGATGTTCAGGTCCCGCTGGGTGTTTTCGATGACCTTGGCGGCCTCGGCGACCTTGATGCTGCTGGCGCGGTGCACGCCGGCCTTCACCACCAGTTCGTACACCCTGGCGACGGTCTCGGCGCTTTCGGCGTCGCAACCGCTGGTGACCTTCACGATGCGCTCCAGGGTGTGCTCCTTGTCGCCGGGGTTGATGCGCTCGGGGCTGTAACCCACCTTGAAGTCGGCGACGCACTTCAGGCCGCTGAGCTGCTCCAGCAGGGGCACGCAGTCCTCCTCGGTGCAGCCCGGATACACGGTGCTCTCGTACACCACGTGGTCACCCTTCTTGAGCACCTGGCCCACGGTGCGGGTGGCACCCAGCAGGGGCCGCAGGTCGGGGATGTTCTGGTCGTCGATGGGCGTGGGCACCGCCACGATGAAGAACTCCACGTCCTTCAGGTCCCCGATGTCCGCGGTGAAATGGATGTCGCAGCCCTCGAACTCGGAGGCGGCGAGCTCGTTGCTGGGGTCCTCACCACGGCGCATCATGTCCACGCGCTTTTGGTTGATGTCGAATCCCACGACCTTCAGTTTCCGCGCGAAGGCCAGCGCGATGGGAAGCCCCACGTAGCCAAGTCCGATCACGGCCAGGGAGGCCTCCTTCCGCACCAGGCGGTCATACAAGCTGCTGCTCATCCCTCTTCTCGTAAATGCGTTCGATGATCTCGACCACCTTCAGGCCCTCCAGGGCGTTGGTGGTCATCGGTTTGTTGTTGCGCAGGGTGTCCACCACGTTCTCGATGATGTGGTGGTGGTTGCTCGCACTGCCCTTGTAGGCCCCGTAGTCGTTGGCCGGGTTGGTGG
>CAZFBP010000446.1:0-1938 GCA_964517255.1 uncultured Chryseobacterium sp. | reverse complement strand
CTACCTGTACGAGGGCGACAGCATGGCCCTGACCACGAGCGAGGCGAACGGATGGCAGCTGTTCTCGGGTCCGGTGGCGGGTTGCACCGGATGCCACAGCGGTTTCGACCTGAGCGACCACAGCTACCGCAACGTGGGGCAATACCTCACCTATGCCGACCCCGGCCGGGCGCGCATTTCGCTCGACCCCGCCGACGAGGGCAAGTTCAAGGTGCCCACGCTGCGCAACATCGCGCGCACCGCTCCGTACATGCACGACGGGGCCATGGCCACCCTGGAAGAGGTGGTGGACCACTTCGCCTCGGGCGGGCTGGCGCACCCCAACAAGGATCCGCTGCTGGGCCCGTTCACCCTTACGGCCCAGGAGCGCACCGACCTGCTGGCCTTCCTGCACGCACTCACCGACGAACGTCCCCTGGACCAAGTGCCATGACCAAGAGGAACCTCCGCATCCTGACCGCTGTGACCGTCCTTTTGACGGCGATCGCCGGTTGTCGCAAACCCGGCCCTGACGAGCCCTCCAACGGTGGTGGCAGCGGGGTCCCCGTGTACGACCCCACGCCGTACCCCCTGGTGACACCGGCCAACTTTCCTCCGATGGTGGTTCCGCCGGACAACCCGATCACGGTGCGGGGCGTGGAGCTGGGCCGCTACCTGTTCTATGAGGAGCGACTGAGCGGCAACAACACGCAGAGCTGCGCGGGCTGCCATGCCCCGGCCAACGCCTTCAGCGATGCGCCCAACGCCTTCAGCCTGGGCATCGATGGCCTGCAGGGGCGGCGCAACAGCATGGCGTTGATGAACCTGGGCTGGGAGACCAGCTTCTTCTGGGACGGGCGCAAGCCGACCCTGGAACAGCAGGTGCTGATGCCGGTGATCGATCCCGTGGAGATGCATGAGGCCTGGCCGAACGCGGTGGCCGAGCTGCAGGCTGACAGCGCCTACCGGGCCCTCTTCATCCGGGCGTTCAACACCGACGTGATCGACAGCACCCTGGTGGCCAAGGCCCTCGGGCAGTTCCTGCGCACCATGATCAGCGCCAATTCCAAGGTGGACAAGGTGGCGCGCGGGGAGGCGGTGTTCACCCAGGAGGAGCAGCGCGGATTCATCCTCACCCAGCTGGAAGGTGGCGACCCGGCCGCCGGCCAGGGCGGCCAGTGGGGCGCCGATTGTTTCCACTGCCACACGCATGCGGGCGGGCTGTTCACCAACGGCCAGTTCGAGAACAACGGCCTGGACTCGGTCTTCACGGACATGGGCCGCTTCGAGGTCACCGGCGATCCGCTGGACCGCGCCAAGTTCAAGGTGCCCAGCCTGCGCAACGTGGCCTTGTCGGGGCCTTACATGCACGATGGTCGGTTCGCGACGCTTGAGCAGGTGGTGGAGCACTACAACTCGGGCGGCAAGCCATCGGAGACCATCAGCCCCTTCATGAAGTACACGCAGGGAGGGCTGCAACTGCCGGCCTCGGACAAGGCGGCGCTGGTGGCTTTCCTGAACGCGCTCACGGACCACGACTTCGTGAACGACCCCCGGTTCCAGGACCCCGGGACCCCTTGATCAGGCGGCGCGTTCGACGGTCGGGGAGGGGCGCCAGCTGCGGCATTCCATCCGGTCGCCGAACACCTCGGGCTTGAAGATGCCGTTGCCCATCAAGGTGCGGGCGCACTCCTGCACGCCTTCGATGATGCTGGGGTGGGGGTGCACCATCTCGGCCAGGTGCCGGATGCCCTGCCCCATGTGCATGAGCAGGGCCACGGCCTCGATGGCGCTGGAGGCGTGCTCGCCCACGGCCCGCATGCCCAGCACGCGCATGTCCGCGTCGTCCGTGACGAGCAGCTTGAAGAAGCCCTGGGTGCGCCGCATGGCGATGGCGCGTGCGAGGCAGCTGTAGTCGATGCGGGCCATGCGGTAGGCGATGCCGCGCTTGCGGCATTC
>CAZFBP010000445.1:0-1944 GCA_964517255.1 uncultured Chryseobacterium sp. | reverse complement strand
TGGTGACGCTGTCGTTCACGTTGATGGCGGGCATCACCAGGGTGCCGTTCTTCTCGCGCTCCTTCAGGCGCAGCACGCCCGTGGTGGTCTCCTCGCTGAGGCCCTTGATGCCGTTCACCAGCTCGGGGTACTTGTCGAAGACCATGTTGGTGAGGTCGCCGCCATCGTCGAGGATCATGTTGAGTGGCTGGCCGTCGGGGAAAGCGAAGATGGTCTGCTCGATGCACCAGTCGAACTCCTCGTTGTTCATGCCCTTCCAGGCATAGACCGGAATGCCCGCCTGGGCGATCGCCGCAGCCGCGTGGTCCTGCGTGCTGAAGATGTTGCAGCTGCTCCAGCTCACTTCGGCGCCGAGCTCCTTCAGGGTCTCGATGAGCACCGCCGTCTGGATCGTCATGTGCAGGCAGCCGGCGATGCGGGCGCCCTTCAGCGGCTTCTCCTTGCCGTACTTGGCGCGCAGGGCCATGAGGCCGGGCATCTCCGCCTCGGCGAGCTCGATCTCTTTGCGACCCCAATCGGCGAGGGCCATGTCCTTCACTTTGTACTTCACTTGCTCGAGTGTCTTGGTGCTCATGTGTGCTGTCCTGTTCTCCGCTATGACGTTTGCGGCCTGCGAAAGTAGGCTCTTGGCTTGGAACAACGGGTGAAGCGGTATGTTCGCATCGATGGGCGAAGTGCTGAAGTTTCTTGAATCGGCCAAGGCGAAGGGCCGCAAGCTGCTGGCCGTGCTCATCGACCCCGATTTCGGCACCGATGAGGCCGCCTTGGAGCGCACCGTGCAGAACGCCTGCATGGCCAAAGCCGACCTGCTCTTCGTGGGCGGCAGCTTGCTCACCTCGACCTCCTTCGACCGCTGCGTGGCCCTGGTGAAGCGCTGGAGCACGAAACCCGTGGTGCTCTTCCCCGGCAGCCCTTCGCAACTGAGCGCGCATGCCGATGCAGTGCTCTTCCTCTCGCTCATCAGCGGCCGCAATCCGGAACTGCTCATCGGACATCACGTCACCGCCGCGCCTACGGTGAAAGCGCTGGGCATCGAGGCCATCCCGACCGGCTACATGCTGGTTGATGGCGGCCGCGCCACGACCGCGCATTACGTGAGCCAGTCCTCTCCCATTCCGCACGACAAGCCGGGCATCGCTGCGGCTACTGCGCTCGCGGGCGAACTGCTGGGACTGCGCGCCATCTACCTCGATACCGGTAGCGGTGCGCCGAAGAGCGTGTCGCCCGAAATGATCGCTGCGGTGCGCGCCACGGTCGAGTTGCCCATCATTGTTGGTGGTGGCATCCGCGATGCTGAACAGGCACGCGCGCTGTGCGATGCGGGCGCCGATGTGCTCGTGGTGGGCACGGCCATCGAGCAGGATCCGGAGATCGTGTTCGCGCTGAGCGATGCGGTGCACGGTTAGAGCCGCACGCTCACCCCTCCCATCAAATTCAAAGGCGCCTGCGGGTAAAGGCCCACCATCGCCTGCCGACTTCCATCGCCCACGTAACTGTAAACCCAGCCGTTGCTCTCGTACAATTCGCTGAAGAGGTTGCGCACGGTGAGGTTGAAGTCGATGCCCTTGGTGCCTTTCGCCATCCAGGTCGCGTTCAGGCGCATGTCGTTTACGATGAAGGAATCGAGCCTGCGGTCGGCGCTTGCGCTTAGATCGAGGTATTGCGCGCCCACGTACTTGGTCGCGAATGTGAGTTCAGCGTTGCCGTGCGTCGCATGGTCCCAGAATCGGAATCCGAGCTCGCTCCCAGCCACGATACTGGGCGAGAAGGACAGGTCGCTCTCCGCGTAGGTCGTCGCCACTTGCCCGCCATTGTCCCAATCGTCCACGAACTCCGTGAATCCGCGCACCTTGTTCCGGCTGAACGCTGCGTTGGCTCGCCAGGTCAAGCGCCTGGCGATGCGCGCCGCGAACGAGAGCTCCGCGCCAGCACGGTAGCTGCTCT
>CAZFBP010000444.1:0-1958 GCA_964517255.1 uncultured Chryseobacterium sp. | reverse complement strand
GGCAGTTGGCGCTCCACGCATCGTTGATCGTGTTCGCGTTGTTGTCGTTGCAGGCAGTGCCCGGCAGAGCGCTGCCGCCCGCCACGCCAAGGCAGTCGATCACTTGGCCAACGCATTCACAGTTCGCGTTCCAAGTGTCGTTGCCGGTGTTCGCGTTGTTGTCGTTGCACGCAGTGCCGGGAACAACGATCTCGAGGTTCAGCACATCGGTATGGCATCCCGTCACATGCGTGTACATCCCGCTAGCGTTGTAAACGGTGCCATTCAGTGCCCAGAAGTAGCTCTCACAGGCCGTCGCACTCGAGGTGCTGCTTGTGCTCGATGTAATCGTGAGCGCGAGTGTCTCGGTGTGGCAGGCCACCACGTGCACGTAGTTCCCGCTGGCGCTGTAGGTGGTCCCATTCGCCGCCCAGACGTAACTGTCGCAGGCGCTCACTGTGGTAGCGTTGCTTGTGCTCGGTACGATCGTGAGGTTCAGGGTGGCAGCACTGCATCCGGATCCATGCGTGTAAGTGCCGCTCGCGCCGTACGTGATGTTGTTCGCGCTCCAGGTATAGGAATCGCACGCGCTCGCGGTTGTTGTTCCGCCTGATCCGGCCGTGATCATCACGCTGGCTGTTGTGCTGAAGGCGGCGCAGCCGCCCGCAGCGGCAATGGAATACGTCACCGTGTAAGTCCCGGGCGTGCTGGTGGCCGGGGTGATGGCCCCTGTGCTGCCGTTGATCGAAAGCCCGTTCGGCGCGGCCGAATAGCTGCCGCCCGACGTCCCCGTTCGTGTCACGCTCACCGGAGCGCTCGATGTGCAGAAGGGGGAGCCGCTGTAGGTGATCGTGGCGGAAGGCGAAGCTGTTACCGCAACGCTTGCCGTCGTGCTGAAGGCGGGGCATCCACCCGAGGCGGCGAGCGTGTATGTCACCGTGTAGGTGCCTGGCGTGCTGGCTGATGGAGCGATGTTGCCATTGAAGGTGTTGATGGAGAGGCCCGCAGGACTCACGCTGTAGCTGCCGCCCGATGGGCCGGTGCGCGTGACGCTCACGCCGGCCACCGTCGAGCAGAACGGGCCGCCCGCGTAGGTGATCGTCGCCGATTGCTGCGCGTTCACGGTCACGTTCACCGATTGCTGCGCGCTTCCGCAACCGTTGCTCACCAACACGGTGTACGTGCCAGTCGCCGCTGTCGAGGACGAGGTGATGACCGGGTTCTGGGTGCTCGATGTGAATCCGTTCGGGCCGGTCCACGCGAACGTGAGGGGCGCAGCTCCAGTGGCGGTGAGCGTGAAGGAGAGCGCGCTTCCCGCGCAGACCGGACTGTTGCTGGCAAGGCCGGTGATCACCGGCGTGGAGCTGGAAGCGCCTACGCATTGGCAGCTTGCGCTCCACGCATCGTTCGTGGTGCACGGGTTGTTGTCGTTGCACGAAGTGCCTGGGACGGCTGTACCGCCAGGCACGCCGAGGCAATCGTTCACCGGGCCACCGCCCGCGGCGGTTCCGAGCGCGCCAAGCGACAGGTTGTAGTAGCTGCCGCTGAATCCGACTTCGAGCTTCACGGCGCGCACCATGTACTGCTTGCCCGCCACGAAGGGGATCGCAGGGTTGGTGTAGCTGGTGCCTGCCACGGGATTGGTGGTGAGGCGCGTGATGGTGCCGCTCGCCGCGATCTCGTAGAGGTGGTAGCCCGCCAGTCCCGCCTCAGCGCTGGCCGTCCAGCTGAAGGCCGCGATTCCGCCACTGTTGCTGATGGCGAGGTTCTGCGCAGGCGCCAGCATGATCATGCGCAAAGAGGGATCGCCCATGAGGCCCAGGTGCGCTTTGCCGATGGAGCCTTGCCAGCCATCGGTGAGCGGCACGTAGAGGCTCGTGTTGTTCATGGTGACCCATGTGCTGTAGCCAATGTTCTCGCCTCCGCCCATGTGGTGGAAGTACCAGCCAGGAATGGCGCTCCACACGTTGGTGAGCGCC
>CAZFBP010000443.1:0-1963 GCA_964517255.1 uncultured Chryseobacterium sp. | reverse complement strand
GGGCCGCTCCCGTTGCCGTTGCTGGTGAGGAAACCGTCGCTGCCCCAAGGAGAGACGATGCGCATGCGGTACGAACCGCTCGGCGTGGTGGGCGGGATCGTCACCCCGAATTGGTACTCGTAGCTAGGCGAGCCACCAACGTAGTTGTAGTAGAGGTTCTCATTCACCTCGAAACTGCTGCTCTGATCGAGGTCGATCCAGACGGCGCAGCCGCACCAAACGCCATTGGTGACGCGGATGGGCAGATTGTCCCCGGCATCGATGGTTGTGCTGAGCGAAGTGTAGTCGGATTGGCTGCAGGCATCCGCGCCGGGCGTCCAGTCAATCGTGCCGGCGAGCACTTCCATGGTGTTCCAAATGGCGCAGCCGTTGGCGAAGGCAGGGCTGCAGTACTGGGCCATGAACGGGGCGGCTGTAAGCAGGGCCGCGAGGAGTGAAGCGTTGCGTTTCATCATGGGGCGGGTTTGGCCATTCGAGTTTACGCAAACACAAGCGCGGTTATATCCGCGATCGGCTAATCTTGCGTCATGGCAGCCCAGGGGTTCACGCCGCGAGGCATCGAGACGCGATGCGCCTCCCTGGCGCTGGCCGCGCCGGGCTTCATCGAGCAGCGCTTCCGGTCCGATGTCACCATAGACCGCGCCGGCTTCGAGGAGAATCGCATGGCACGAGTAGAGCTTGGCGGTGCCGGGCCCTATGTCATGCTCATCATCCTTCCGGAAGGCATGGACTTCGAGCTTGCTGTGACGAGCACCGACCACTTCGAGCCGGAACGCGGCAGCAGCGGCCTGTGCGCATTGGCGGTGGTGGCGGGCGACGGCATGGGAGAGGCCATCGCGAAGCTGTACTTCAGCTATTTCCCCACGGAGTTCCCCGCGCGTGTGTTCCATGACGAAGCGGAAGCGCGCGCATGGCTTGCGGACCAGCAGACCGCCGCTGCTAAGGCCGTATGATCAGGGTGCTGGGCACGGCCGAGAGCCATGCCGCGCGCGCCTCTGCCGCACGGCTCCACCCTTTGTAACTGCTCAGCAGAAGGTCGTGCTGAGCGAGCACCTGCGGGTCCAGCGCGCGCCCTTCGGCGATCTCGATGCGGTCGCCAGCCAGCTCGTGCAGGCGGTTCACGCCATTGCGGAAGGAGGGATCGCGCTGGATGAGGCCCGCGGTGTCGAGGAGCGTGAGCCTTCGGCCCTCGCCTTTCAACAGACGCTCGGCATAGTGCAGCAGGAATAGATCGCCCGGCGCGCCCAAGGGCAGCACGATGCGGTCGGCTTGCGCGAAGCCCTTGTCCATGAACACCCCCACGCTGCAGCGCGCTTCTTCGATGAGCTGGCGCACCTTGGGATCAAGCTGATCATCGGTAGGCAGCAAAGACTCCTTGCCGGTAAGGGTGCCGATGAGCTTCGCGGGATCGATGACACGCGTGGTGAAACCGAGCAAGTCCCCCAGGAAGGTGCCCTTGAGCAGCGGCTTGCCCGCGCCCATGAGCAGCAGGTCGTAGGATCCGTTGTTCGCGGTGCGCAGGATGTCGGCGCCCACATCGCCGCTCACATGGTGCTCGGTGCGCACGTTCAGCTCCAGTCGTTGCGCCTCCTTCAGCACGGGCTTGAAGCCCTCGCGCTCGAAGCCCGCACTGTCGATCGGATTCACATCGTTGCTCGGCGTGACGTGCAGCGCGGTGACGGTGGCCTGCGCGGGATCATCACCGATGAGCTGACGCACCAATCGCAGCGCGCGCCTTCCGCTCTCGGGCTGGCCGAAGGAGAGCAGCACGTGCCATCCCGAAGGAGCAACGCTCGGCTGCGATTCAGGTTCATGGAAAAGCCGCTGGATGAGGCTGAGCACGGGGCCGGACATGAAGGTGCTCACCAGCGCCATGATCACCAGGATGGCGAAGAGCTCCGCGTTGATCACGCCCAGGTCGTAGCCGATGTTGAGGACGACCAGCTCCATCAGGCCGCGGGCG
>CAZFBP010000442.1:0-1999 GCA_964517255.1 uncultured Chryseobacterium sp. | reverse complement strand
TCAGGGCGTCCATGGCCTGTGCGCCGCTCACGATGCGCTTGCGCGCGCTCTCCAGGGCCGCGGTATAGCCTTGGATGATCTCCGGGCTGGTGGGCAGCGCATCGTCGTGCAGGTAGTTCATCAACTGCAGCAGCGGCTGGGCCAGCACATAGTGGCTGCTGCCTTCTTCCAGGGGCACCAGGATTTGCAGTTCCAGCAGGCGCTCCCATGTGGTCTCGGGCTGCTCGGTGGCGGTGTCGCTGTGCGTGCGGATCAACTGCCGCACCTGGGCCTCGCTCACGTCGCCCGGCTTGGAGGCGATCGCATTCAGCAGCGGCACGTGGTTGGCGCAGAAGTCGAAGAAGCGTTTCGGCGCGATGGGCATCGGTGGCTTGCGAAAAGGTCCGCCCTGCGTTGGAACGGACCTCTATACAGCCGGTGAAAGTAGAAGTGGCTCCCCGCGCTGGTGGGCGTGAGTTTTCCACGGGTGTTAGTAACGAAGGGGCTCACACCAACCGATCCTTCACCGCCTTGCCCACGGCCTCGGCCAAGCCGCTCACATGCAGCTTGTCGTAGATGTGCCGGATGTGCGTGTCCACCGTGTGGATGCTCAAGCCCAGCTCCGCGGCCGTCATCTTGTAGCTGTGGCCCTTCACCAGCAAGGCGAGCACCTGCTTCTCCCGCTCGCTCAGGCCGGGATCGTTCGTGCGCTCTGTCGGCGGCGCGCTCACCCGGAAATGCTCCAGCACCTTGTAAGCGATCGCCGGCGTCATGGCACTCCCGCCCGCGTGCGTGTCCCGGATCGCCTTCACCATCTCCTCCGTCGTCGCCGTCTTGAGGATGTAGCCGCTCGCCCCGGCACGGATCGCCGCGAACACCTTCTCCTCGTCCTCGAACACGGTCTGCATCAGGATGCGCGCCTCCGGCCAGCGCGCCTTGATCGCCTTTACCCCCTCGATCCCGTTCATGCCCGGCATCTGCATGTCCATCACGATCACCTCCGGCCGCGCCGCGTCGATGTCGCGCATCACCTGCGAAAGGTCCGGATGGGCCGCAACGCACACCATGTCGGGTTGCGCGTCCACCAGCAGGCGGAACATGTCGCGCAGGTCCTTGCTGTCGTCGAAGAGCACGACGCGGATTGGGGCGGCGCTCATGTGTTCAGTGCTTGATGAAGCGCAAGTTGGTGCCTGGCGCTTCTGATGGGAAGCTCAAGGTGTAGAATCCCGGTGCGAGACCGGTGACGTCCAGCCCGCCGCCGCTCGCGCGCAGGCGCAGCACCTCGCGGCCCGAAGCGTCATGAATGATCACCGGAGCCCCGGGCGGCACCGTAACGCCCACAAGGCGCACGTGGTCCAGCACGGGGTTGGGCGCCACGATGATGCCGCTGCCGGCAGGCGGCTCGGCCATTCCCACCGTGATGAGCGCGCGCCGTGCCACGGAGCGGCCATCCGTGGCGGCGAACAGGAAGCCGCTTCCTGCGGCCAGCGCCACCGGCTCGGCAGCCTGCAGATCGTCCGTGATGTCCTGCCAATCGTTCGCGCCGGGCGCCAGCAGGAAGATGCCGCTCTCAGTGGCCGCCACCAGGTGGGCGCCCACGACGGCCAGATCGTTCACGCGTACGCCATTGAGCGCGCTGCCCACAGCGGTCCACGACGAACCCTGATCGCTGCTGCGGTGCACGCCGTTCTCGGTGCCCACGTGCAGTTCGCCGTCGTGCAGGGCGAGCGCGGTGCCCGCCAGATCGGCGATGCCGTTCGGAAGATGCGTCCAGGCGGCGGCGGCTGTGCTGCTGCTGTACACACCTGCATCGGCGCCGGTGCTTGCGCCCACCCCGGCGTACACGGTGCCGCCCACCACCAGCAGGTCCAGCACCACCGCCTGCCCAGGCAGGCCTGTGCTGAAGGCGCCCCAGGTGCTCCCGGTGTTCGTGCTGCGCGCCACGGTGGCGCTGCTGCCTGAGCTCCCACCAGCGAACAAGGCGCCACCGCCTTCGGCGAAGCAGCCGACATGCTGACCG
>CAZFBP010000441.1:0-2002 GCA_964517255.1 uncultured Chryseobacterium sp. | reverse complement strand
GTAGAAGTAGAGGTGCGCTTGGGCTTCCTGCGGATCGAACAGCACGCTGAACAAAGTGCCTTCGCCCATCTTCGACCGGCACGCGGTCATGATGGAGAGCACCTGCTCGGCCTCCTCGAACGACGCACCGCTCCCGCTCAGCAGCAATTCGCGACCGGCCTGCAAACGCGGAATGGGGATCGTAGCGGGATCGCTGCACGTGCCCATGCGCCAGTTGCCCACCGCATAGGTCGGGTCGTGGCCCATGATCATGGTATCGTTTTCCACGATGAGGTAGTCGCCATGGCGGTCCGCGAAGAAGAGCATGGATCGGGTAAGCCAGCTGAAGTCGTACGCGCGCATCCGTGCTGCGGCTTCATGCACCGTGGCGCAGGTGCGCATCAGCATCGGCATCAGGTCATCGAACCGTACCTGTTGCAGGCCAGGAACAGGCGTTACCTGGTGTGGTTGGATGGTCAGTCCATCGAACACCAGCCCGGCCTCGTTCATGCCCAACTGCGGGCCCATCTCCCGCAGGGGATGGCCGTTGAAGTGATCGAAGTAGATGGCACCGTACTCACCATTGCGACCCTGCGCGAAACGCACCTGCGCGTTAATGCTCCAGGCGTCCTCGTTGCAACCGATGTAGGTGCGGCCGTCGTGCGTGGACTTGAAGACGGTGCAGGCGTTGGCAGTGCCAGCCATCCATGCGATAGCCAAGCAGGCAAGCCCTGTGCGTTTGTCCATGAGGCAGGAATGCGAAAGGCCCGTCCAACGTAACGGTTCAAGCAACATGGTCGCTGTCCTGATACCTTCGCCGCAAGCCGCGAGCCGACCTCCGGCCTTCAACGCATGTCCTTCGTCCAAGCCCCGCCCTATCAGCCCAAGCACAAGATCCGCGTAGTGACCGCCGCATCGCTGTTCGATGGCCACGATGCCGCGATCAACATCATGCGGCGGATCATCCAGAGCACCGGCGCCGAGGTGATCCACCTGGGGCACGACCGCAGCGTGGAGGACGTGGTGAACACCGCGATCCAGGAGGATGCCCACGCCATCGCGATGACGAGCTACCAGGGCGGGCACACCGAGTACTTCAAGTACATGCACGACCTGCTGAAGGAGAAGGGCGCAGGGCACATCAAGGTCTTCGGCGGCGGTGGCGGGACGATCCTTCCCGAAGAGATCAAGGAACTGCACGCGTACGGCATCACGCGGCTGTACCACCCGGATGACGGCCGCGCGATGGGCCTGCAGGGCATGATCAACGACATGCTCGAAAAGGCCGACTACGACCTGAGCGGCCAGGTGAACGGCGAGGCGAAGAAGCTGACGCCGCAGCACTGGACGGCCATCGCCAAGTTGATCAGCACGGCGGAGAACCACCCGCAGGTATTCGAGCAGATCGCCGACGAGGTCCACAAGAAGGCCGCGGCCAGCAAAGCCCCAGTGCTCGGCATCACGGGCACGGGCGGCGCGGGCAAGAGCAGCATGGTGGACGAGCTGATCCGCCGTTTCATCCTGGACCAGCCGGACAAGACGATCGGCGTGATCTCCGTGGACCCCAGCAAGCGCAAGACCGGCGGCGCGTTGCTGGGCGACCGCATCCGCATGAACAGCATCCGCGGCGAACGCGTGTACATGCGCAGCCTCGCTACACGCCAGAGCAACCTCGCCCTGAGCAAGCACGTGAAGGAGGCCGTGGCGGTGCTGAAGGCCGCAGGCTTCGACCTGATCATCCTGGAGACGAGCGGCATCGGCCAGAGCGACACCGAGATCCTGGACCACAGCGATGTCTCGCTCTACATCATGACGCCCGAGTTCGGTGCGGCCACGCAGCTGGAAAAGATCGACATGCTGGACTTCGCCGACGTGGTGGCCATCAACAAGTTCGATAAGCGCGGCGCCCTCGACGCCCTGCGCGACGTGAAGAAGCAGTACAAGCGCAACCACCAGTTGTGGGACGCCAAGGACGAGGACCTGCCCGTGGTGGGCACCATCGCCAGCCAGTTCAACGATCCCG
>CAZFBP010000440.1:0-2002 GCA_964517255.1 uncultured Chryseobacterium sp. | reverse complement strand
CCGCGCGATATGACATCCGCAGGAAGCCTGCGAGGAATTGACCGGCTTCGTAGGTCCATGTGGCTTCCGGCGGGCACCAGCTCTGGGCCGATGCGAACGCAGGCACTGCGAAGAACAGAAAGGTGGCGAGCCGCATGGCAGAGCGAATGTATGCGCTGGACGCCATTGGCCATCCACGCGCTGCCTCGCGACCAACGGCGATTCCATGGACGGCGCCCGTGTTCGACTTGTACGTCGCACCTTCGCCATGACATGAGCAAGGCCATCCGCACCAAGGCGAAGGAACTCCTGGGCTTCGGCATGCCCAAGCAGGCGGTGTTCGATACGCTGGTGCTGGAGCACCCGGAAGCCAAGCCGAAGAGGATCGCCGAGCTGCTGCGCTACATGCCCACGCAATGGGCACGGGAGAAATTCCGCAATGCGCACTGGGCGCTCCTGGGCATCATCGCCCTATCGGCCGCGCTGCGCGTGCTCCGCTCATTGCTGGAGAAGGACATCCAGTTCGATCAGGCCACGGCCTACTTGAGCCTGGTCCCCATTGCCACCTTGCTCGTTGGGTGGAGCCTCTTTCGCTGGCAAGGGCAAGTGTTCGAGTGGGTGGGCTGGGGGAACCTGCTCAGCGCCACCACCTTCTTGAAGGCGTTGAGCGCCGCAGCCAGGGGCGAAGGGGATGCATGGACGATCGCGCTGAGCGCCCTCTCCGTGTGCATCGGTGCGCTGTCGCTCTACCTGGCGCGGAACGCATTCGCGAAGCCGAAGGAAGAGAAGGATCCGCTGGGCGGGCCGGTGCGGTACGTGTTCCCCGTGGAGGAACTCAGCTGAGGTCCGCCTACATTGCCGGCTCTTCCCAACCTGATGCTGCGCGCGCTCACCTTCGGGCTCCTCCTCGCATCAGTCCCTTGCGCGGCCAAGGACGGCGTGTTCGAGATCCTGCACAACAAGAAGGTGCTGGGAACCATCGATGTGCTGCGCGTGACCCGCGGCGATAGCGTGACGTATTCGATGATCTCGCGCTCTGACTTCACCTTCCTGTGGAAGCGGCAGGTGCTCACCGTGGCGCGCACGCTGCATATCGCCGGACAGGTGACCAATTGCCTCACCACCGTGCATGAGAGCGGTGCGCTGCGCGACAGCAGCGCGCTCCGCGCGATCGGCGGCCGCGGGCTCTACGTGGTGCATCCGGACAAAGTGTACGGGGCGGAGCTGCCGAAGAACCCCTGGTCCACGGCGCGGCTCTATTACGATGAACCGGTAGGACAGGACAGCATCTTCGTGGAGAGCGAGCTGGCCGAGTGCGCCTTGGAGCACGTGGCGCCGGGCGAGTACATCCTCAGGCTGCCCAACAACGAGCACAACCACTATGTGTACCGCGACGGCATCCTGCAGGAGATCCGCGTGGACCGCGGCTGGCTCGGCCTGGTGTTCCGGAGGGTGGCGTGAAACGGCCTGCTGGCGCGAACCGCGCTACCACGGCATCAGCATGCCCCAGTACGCGCATGCCGCGGGCATGGGCAGCAGCAGCGCAGCCGTTGTCGCGCGCTGCCAGGAAGGAGCGCCATTGCGTTTCGCGAGCCAGATGAACGCGCCGCCAAGCACCACGATGAGGATCGGTGCCCAGGCGAGCGCGGGATGCACGTTGGCCAAGCCGAAGTAGTACACGCCCTCCTGCATCAGCAGCACACCGATCAAGCCGATCAACGCTGAGAGGGCAAGGCCCGCGAGCAGGGGTTCGATGAATGATCCGCTCTGGCGCCCGCGCAGTTTGGCCACGCTGCGTGCCAGGAGCTGGATCAGGTTCACCGCTCCGAGCACCATTGCCAGCACAGCCATTGCGAGCAAAGTCCAGAACAGCCAGCGCTGGTGGAAGGGCGTGTGGTAGTTCTTCAGCCAATCGTATTCCGGTCGTGCGCCGAAGAGCGAGGCCATGTCCACCGTGCGATCGCCCTTCGCGAGTTCCTCCTTCAGGTCGAAGGTGACGCGCTGGTTGAAGTCGTGGTAGAAG
>CAZFBP010000439.1:0-2002 GCA_964517255.1 uncultured Chryseobacterium sp. | reverse complement strand
GAGCTGCGCGAGGTAGAGGGCCTGCTCGCCCACCTTCATCTTCTTGTACAGGCCGCGCTCCTCGGGCAGGTAGCCGAGCTGGATCACATCGTCGGGGCCCATCTCGTGGCCATTGAGCAGCACGCGGCCCTCATCGGGACCGGTGATGCGCGTGATGATGCGGATGAGCGTGGTCTTGCCAGCGCCATTGGGGCCGAGCAGCCCGAAGACCTGGCCGGCGGGCACCTCCATGGTGATGCCATCGAGCGCGGTGAATGCGCCGAAGCGCTTGGAGATGCCTTGCAGTTGAAGCATGAACGGCGGCGAAGGTATCGGCGCGTCGGTCGGTCCGTGCTCCATTCAGCGCGGATGGTCACCGCTGGTGTAGCGGGGACCTGACTGATCGCAGGAAGGCTCGGGCGGTTGATGGGTACCTTGCCGCCATGCTCCGTGGACCCGGCGCCTTCTTCCAGGACCATCTGCGCGACGTGGGCGAGCTCACCGCCTTCGCGGGCCGCTTCTTCCGGCAGGCGGTGCATGCGCGCTTCGAGTGGCGCGAGTTCTTCCGGCAGTGCTTCATCAACGGCACGCTCACCCTCCCGCTGGTGGGCATCACGGCCTTCATCATGGGACTGGTGCTCACCGTGCAGAGCCGCCCGACCTTGGAGCGCTTCGGCGCCGCGAGCATGCTGCCGGCCATGGTGGCGATCAGCGTGGTGCGCGAGATCGCTCCGGTGATCACCGCCATCATCGGCGCGGGGAAGATCGGCAGCAGCATGGGCGCGGAGCTGGGCAGCATGAAGGTGACCGAGCAGATCGACGCGATGGAGGTGAGCGGCACCAACCCGTTCCGGTACCTGGTAGTGACACGCGTGTGGAGCACCACCCTCATGCTCCCCGTGCTCATGGTGCTCAGCGATGCCATCGCCATCTGGGCCACCTGGATCGGCGTGAACATCAAGGACGATGTGAGCTGGGACCTCTTCTACCGCCAGGTGTTCGAATCGCTGGAATTCTCCGATTTCCTGCCCGCCTTCATCAAGAGCTACTTCTTCGGCTTCGCCATCGGCATCGTGGGCTGCTACCGCGGATATGCCACCGAGAAGGGCACGGCGGGCGTGGGCCAGGCGGCGCACTCGGCCGTGGTCACCGCGTCGCTCCTGATCTTCATCCTCGACCTCATCGCCGTGCAGGTCACCGATATCCTTGGGTTGAACTGAGATGGAGACCCTTTCGCAGTCCGCAGCGCCGCCGACAGCGTTCACCGATGAGCGTGTCGTGGAAGTGCGCGGCCTCGTGAAGTCATTCGGCGCCAACGCAGTGCTCAACGGCTTCGATTTGAATCTGCGCCGTGGCGAGAACCTCATGGTGCTTGGCAAGAGCGGCAGCGGCAAGAGCGTGCTCATCAAGTGCATCGTGCGGCTGCTGCAGGCCGATGCTGGAGCCATCAACGTGCTTGGGCAGGATGTGCTCGCGCTCGACCAGGAGGCCCTCGATCACCTGCGCGTGCGCATCGGCTTCCTCTTCCAGAGCAGCGCGCTCTACGACAGCATGACGGTGGAGGAGAACCTCGAGTTCCCCTTGCGCCGCCATTGGATAACGCGTGACCCGAAGCAAACCGATGCCCTGGTGGATGAGGTGCTCAACGCCGTGGGCCTTCCGCATACGCGGCGCATGTACCCCAGTGAGCTCAGCGGCGGCATGAAGCGGCGCATCGGCCTTGCGCGCACGCTCATCCTCAAGCCCGAGATCGTGCTCTACGACGAACCCACCACCGGTCTCGACCCGGTGACCGGCAAGGAGATCGTGGAGCTCATCCTGAAGCTGCAGCGCGCCTACAACACCTCGTCCATCATCATCTCGCACGACCTCAACGTGGCCAAGCTCGCCGCCAACCGCATCATCGTGCTGCACGAAGGCCGCAACCACGTCGAGGGCGGCTACGACGATCTTCGCGCCTCAGCCGATCCCGTGGTGCGCTCATTCTTCATCTTCATGTGATGGCCAGGGAAGGGAACGTCGC
>CAZFBP010000438.1:0-2008 GCA_964517255.1 uncultured Chryseobacterium sp. | reverse complement strand
GAACGTACTGCTCTCCGTCACCACCGGGATCTTGAACTCGCCCAGCGCCTCCTCGCGCATGCCCCATTGCTCCTTCTGGTCGTGGAGCTTGGTGCCGGGCAGCAGCATCAGCGGCCAAGCCTTGATGTCCGCGCAGCCCATGCGGTGCAGGTGCTCGATGCTGCGTTGGAAGCTGGCCAAGGTCTGGCCGGGCAGGCCATAGATCAGGCTCACCTCGAAGGGGATGCCCCGGGCCACCAACTGGTCCAGCGCGACATCCACCAGGTCCATCCGGTTGGCGCGATCGATGTGCTTGGACACTTCGTGGTCGGTGGTCTGCAAGCCGAACTCCAAGTGGAAGTTCCCCTGTGTACACAGGTCGAGGAAGGCAGCGCCTTGTTCGCCACGGATGTTCTCGAAGCGTGATTGCAGGGTGAAGGTGGAGCGCATACCAAGGCGTACCGCTTCGCGCATCACCACCAGGTGTTCCTTGCCCGCGTTGAAGATGGGGTCCAGCACGTTGATGCGCTGCACACGTCGGTCGTGCAGCAAGGCCAGCTCGTTGAAGACCCGCTCCAAGGGGTGCCTGTGTACCCGGCTTGTCACCAGATCCCGGTGTGCGCAGAAGGAGCAGCGGTAGGGGCAGCCGCGTTTGGTCTCCATGCGCACCATGCCCGCGCCCAAGGGCACGGGCAGTACGCCGGTCAGGTAGGGTGAAGCAAGTTGGTCGAAGTCCACCGGCGCGTTCAGGAACACGGGGTGATCGGCCCTGAGGTGTTCGGGCAATTCCGTGAAAGCCTGTTCGGCCTGCCCGCTGATGAATACCTGGCAGTCGGGGTAGCGCTGCAGCAACTCCGCCTCGCGGCCATAGGTGATCTGGTAGCCCCCCAGCACGATCTTGCCTCGGAAGCCCATGCGCCGCAACAGCGCGATGAAGGGGTTGAGCAGGTACTCGTTCCAGATGTAGGCCGAGAGGGCGATGCAGTCGAAGTGATGCACATGCGCGGCTTCCAACAGGGGGCGGAAGTCCTCCACCTGGGCCTGTCCACCGACCTCCAGCATGTTGATGGAAAGGTGCTCCACGCTCATCCGTTCCCTCCATCGGGCCTCGCTTTGCTGGTGCGCCAGGATGGAAGCGATGGCCAGCGAAGGCGTCAGCTCACCCGGGCGCACCAGGTCGAAGGAGATGAGGAGGGTGTGGGACATGGGTGGGGGGTCAGGCCAGTTCGTTGTCCGGTGCGGCCTCCAAGGCTTCCAGCACGTTTCCTGCGATGCCAAGGATGGAGCCCTGCAGTTCGGTGGCACTGTTCACCAAGGCATCCAATTGCTTCTCCCGTGCGGCCCATTGCTTCTGTGTCTGGCGCTTCTCGGCATCGAGCTGCTGCTTCATCACGCCGTAGCCTTCTACGATCACCTGCATGCGCCGCTCGAACTCCGGACTGGTGAGGTAGGCATAGAGCACCTGCGCCTTGTCGTCCTTGTTCTCTTCCTGCGCACGCACCTCGGCGATGCGCAGCACGCTCTGCCGCAACACATGCGCGAGCCCCGCCACCTCTCGGAAGGTGCATATGAAGACGCCATCGCGGATGCCCATGGTGGGCATGTCCTTGGGCATGACCTCGGTGACGATGACGCCCACCTCAGCCTTGTGGCGGTGCATGTCCTCCTTCAGTTTCTCGATCCACTTGTCGCTGAAGGCCTTGGTACGCTTGCTCTCGTAGGCAATGGTGCCGCGTGCGCGGCCGAGGCGATCGTGCACCAACTGAAGCACATCCGCACCGTTGGCGCCCGTGAGCACCTCTTCGATGCTGTCATACCGGAAGAGGTCCTCTAGCAGCTCGCGCAGTTCCAGTTCCTGCACTTCGCCCTGCAACTGCATGGAGCCTTGTTCCATCTTCTGCCTGAGGTCCTTCACTTGGTCCGTCATCTGTTCGATGAGCCGGTCCTTCTCGCGGTCCTTCATCCGGTGCGCTTCCGCCTCGCGCTGTTTCACCTCCTCCTCGATGCGCTTACGCTCCTTGTCGATGGT
>CAZFBP010000437.1:1657-2036 GCA_964517255.1 uncultured Chryseobacterium sp. | reverse complement strand
GCCCAGCGAGATCGAGAAGCGCTTCCCCGGCAAGTGGCTCACCGAGGACGCCGAGGGCAGCAAGAACGCGCACGAGGAGGAGTTCCTGGCCGCCCAGCTGCAGCGCCTGGGCAAGGGCGTGAAGTACAGCTACCACAAGATCACCTCCCTGTCGCAGGGCCGCAAGCTGGCCGAGAGCATCGACAACCTGATGGGCAACGCCTTCAACGTCATCGTCTACAACTTCGTGGACATGCTGAGCCATGCCCGCACGGAGATGGAGGTGATCCGCGAGCTCGCCGAGGACGACGCGGCGTACCGGAGCCTCACCAAGAGCTGGTTCGAGCACAGCCCGCTGCGCGACGTGCTGCTGGGCATCGCCGCCCGCAAGGGCCGCCTG
>CAZFBP010000437.1:1019-1647 GCA_964517255.1 uncultured Chryseobacterium sp. | reverse complement strand
CATCGCCGAGAAGGGCGGCCGCGTGGTGATCACCACCGACCATGGCACCGTGCGGGTAACGCAGCCGAGCAAGGTGGTGGGCGACCGCAACACCAACACCAACCTGCGCTACAAGCACGGCCGCAACCTCACCTACGAGGCCAAGGACGTGCTCGTCATCAAGGACCCGTCACAGGGCTTCCTGCCGCGTGCCAATGTGAGCAGCTCGTTTATCTTCGCCAAGAAGGACCTCTACTTCGTGTACCCGAACAATTACAACCACTTCGTGAATTTCTACAAGAACACCTTCCAGCACGGGGGTATTTCCCTGGAAGAAATGCTGGTGCCCATCGTCTACCTGAAACCGCGCTGAACGCATGAGCACCATCCTTGAGCTCCACCGGCCGGAGGATGCCGCGGAAACGGCCAAGGCGCTGTTGATGGCATGCCCGGGGCGCCGGGTGTTCACCTTCAACGGGCCGCTGGGCGTGGGCAAGACCACCCTGATCAAGGCGCTCTGCGAGCAGCTCGGCGTGGAAGCGGGCATGGCCAGTCCCTCCTACGCCATTGTACACGAATACCGGACCCGAGACGGGAACACGGTCTTCCATTTCGACCTTTATCGCCTGAACAAGCCGGAGGAGCTGGA
>CAZFBP010000437.1:0-1009 GCA_964517255.1 uncultured Chryseobacterium sp. | reverse complement strand
TCACGGAGTACTTGGACAGCGGTCATTATTGCTTCGTGGAGTGGCCGGAGCTGGGCCGCGACCTTTACCCGCCCGGCACCGTGAACGTGAACATGCGCATGGCCGCCGACGGCACGCGCTCCCTTGAACTGCAACTTTCCCCCACCGCACCCAAGCACTTCGCATGAGCACCAGCAGTGAACTGTTGAAGCAACTGGCCCGCGAGGTCTCCATGCTCCCCCAGGAGCAGACCATGGAGGTGGGGCGCAAGGGCAAGAACCTCTTCATCGGCATCCCCAAGGAGGTCACCTCCCAGGAACACCGCGTTCCCCTCACCCCCGCCAGCGTGGCGGTGCTCACCGGGCGCGGGCACGACATCGTGGTGCAGCGTGGCGTGGGCAGCAGCGTGCAGTTCCAGGACAGCGACTACAGCGAGGCCGGTGCCAAGCTGGCGGACAGCGCGCAGCAGGTCTTCGAGGCGGACCTCATCCTGAAGGTCGCGGCGCCCGTGGAAGAGGAGATCGCCATGCTGCGCCACAAGCAGATCCTCGTCAGTGCCCTGCAGATGGGCGGCCAGCACCGCGAATCGCTGCGCAGGATGATGGAGAAGAAGGTCACTGCCGTGGCATGGGACTTCATCAAGGACCGCGAGGGTATTTTCCCCATCATCCGTGCCATGGGCGAGATCGCCGGCAACACTTCGATCCAGATCGCGGCGGAGCACCTCAGCACCGACAAGGGTGGCCAGGGCTTGATGCTCGGCGGCATCAGCGGGGTGGCCCCGGCGGAAGTGGTGGTGATCGGCGCGGGCACCGTGGGCGAGTTCGCCACACGTGCCGCTCTGGGCGTAGGCGCCAGCGTGAAGGTGTTCGACAAGAGCATCTACCGGCTTCGCCGCCTGCAGAGCACCCTCGGCCAGCGCATCTGGACCAGCGTGATCCAGCCGGACGTCCTCAAGCAGGCGCTCCTCCAGGCCGACGTGGCCATCGGTGCCCTTCGGCCCGAGCACGGACGCACTCCCCTGGTGGTG
>CAZFBP010000436.1:0-2056 GCA_964517255.1 uncultured Chryseobacterium sp. | reverse complement strand
TAGCGCTGTTCCTCGCCTCGTCAGGCGCATTCGTCCACGCGCAATGCGACCGCTGGCAGCAGCGCGTGCGCTACGACATGAGCGTGGAGCTGGACCCTGCCACGCACCGCTACACCGGCGCGGCCACGATGGGCTACGTGAACAACAGTCCCGACACGCTGCGCGAGCTCTTCTTCCATCTCTACTTCAACGCGTTCCGGCCGGGCAGCGAGATGGATGTGCGCTCGCGCACCATCGCCGATCCCGATCCGCGCGTCGGTGACCGCATCGCCGCGCTGAAGCCCGATGAAATGGGCGAGCTGCGCGTGGAGCGCATGGCGCAGAGCGGGAAAGCCGTCAGCCTGGAGCATTTGGGCACGGTGCTGCGCGCCACCCTCGCGCAACCGCTGTTGCCCGGCAAGAGCACGACGCTCTCGTACTCCTTCGTCGGCCAGGTGCCGGTGCAGATCCGGCGCAGCGGCAGGAGCAACGCGGAGGGCGTGGCCTACAGCATGAGCCAGTGGTACCCCAAGCTCGCCGAGTACGACCAGCGTGGCTGGAACGCCATCCCCTACGTCGGCCGCGAGTTCCACGGCGTGTGGGGCGACATCAACGTGCAGATCACCCTGGATAGCGCCTACACCATCGCGGCCACCGGCGTGCTGCAGAACCCCGAGCAGGTCGGGCATGGCTACCCATCGAAGAAATCCGTGAAACGGCCTGCCGGGAACAAGCTCACCTGGCGCTTCATGGCGAAGGATGTGCACGATTTCGCGTGGGCGGCCGACAAGGATTACTAACACATTGTGCGCGAGGTGCGTGATGGACCGGTGATCCACTGCTTCTTCAAGCGTGATCCCGAACTGGAGGCGGTGTGGAAGCAGTTGCCGGAATACATGGAGAAGAGTTTCCGGTTCATGAACGAGCACTTCGGAAAGTACCCGTGGCCGCAGTACAGTTTCGTGCAGGGCGGCGATGGCGGCATGGAGTACCCGATGCTCACGCTGATCACCGGCGAACGCAGGATCGGCAGCCTGGTGGGCGTGAGCGTTCACGAGAGCGTGCATAGCTGGTACTATGGCGTGCTCGCCAGCAACGAAGGGCGCTTCCCCTGGATGGACGAAGGCATGACCGAGTACGCCAGCAGCAAGGTGATGCAGCACCTCTTCGGAGGAGACGAGGATCCCCACGCCTCTTCAATCCACAGCTATTTGAGCCTTGCTGAGAGCGGAAAGCAAGAGCCGCCCGGCCTGCATGCCGACCACTTCATCACCAACGCGGCGTACGGCGCCACCGCGTACAGCTTCGGCGAGCTGCTCGTGCATCAGCTCGGCAGCGTGGTGGGCGAGAAGACGCTCGCGCACGGCCTCCTGCGCTACTACAACGCCTGCGAATTCAAGCACCCCGAGCCCATCGACCTGGAACTCGCCATGGAGAAGCAGAGCGGCCTGGAGCTCGATTGGTACTTCGATGAGTGGCTCAGCACCACGCGCGCGCTCGACTACGGCATCGTGGAGCTGATGCAGGTCGGCGATTCACTGCGCATCACGCTGAAGCGCGTGGGCGAGATGCTCATGCCCATCGACTTCGCATTGCTGATGCGCGATGGCAGCGAGCAGCACTTCCATGTGCCGCTCTCGCTGGCGCGGGGGTCGAAGCGGTCCGGGAATGATCGCGAGGCCTTTACCGTGCTCCCGCCGTGGCAATGGACGAATCCGTTCTATTCGTTCAGCGTGAAGGGCGACATCAGCGCTGTGGCGGCGGCCACGCTTGATCCATTGCAACGCACCGCCGACAAGGAAAGGAGCAACGATGCGGTGGTGCTGCCCGAGGGCGCGCGCGGGATGGTTCGGCCCTAGCTACTGCCCGGCCTTCACGTACATCTTCTTGATCCGCATCATCGGCCCGGGGCAGTGCGTGCTGTGGCAGTTGGCGCAACTCTGAACAAGCGCGTTGTACGCCGCCGGACGGTCCTTCCGCGCGGCTTTGTACAAGGCCTTCACCTTGGCCTGATAGTCCTGGCCGAAGGTGGGGAAGGTGATGGGGTCGATATGCATGTCCTTGGTGGGCGTGGCGG
>CAZFBP010000435.1:1441-2058 GCA_964517255.1 uncultured Chryseobacterium sp. | reverse complement strand
TTGGGGACCATCGGCTTGCGCTGGATCACCACCTCCGCGGTCTGGGCCATCGCGCAACGATGCTCGACCATCGGCTGAATTCGCTCAATAGCATCGGCCGCATCTACCGGCTCTTCGGCATGCCCGACAGCGCGCGTTACTATTTGGACCGGGCCCTCAAAGAGAATCCGTACTCGGGCGACGAACACCGTAATGCCGAAACCCGGGGTTTTCTGGCGGAGCTCCTGGCGCAACAGGATTCTGTTGTACGTGCGGCTGAGTTGTTCAACGCCGCACTGGAGGTTCATCGGAAACGTGCCTCCAACTACATGCAGGAGGTCTACTTCAGTCTCGGGCTGGGGCGGATGCTGGCAGGTGCCGACGCCGCGCAACTGGTGGAGCTGGGACTTTCCTCGAACATAGCGCGGGCGCAAGCGATCCAGCTGCTGGAGCATGCCGCGGAGCTTGGCGGCGAACAGCATATGCTGAAAGAGCAGCAAGATGCCCTGTACCAATTGGCCCAGTTGTATGAGGATGCAGGCCAGGTGAGCAAGGCCTTCGAATACCAGAAGCGCTACCTGGTCCTGCAGGATAGCGTGAACAACGACGAGAAGACGAAGGCCGTGGTGCGGCTGGAA
>CAZFBP010000435.1:0-1431 GCA_964517255.1 uncultured Chryseobacterium sp. | reverse complement strand
GCATACGAGGAGGAGCAGCGCAACAAAGCCCTGCGTGCTGAGCAGGCGGCGAAGGACGCTGAAGCGCAAGCGGAATTGAGCGGACAGAAGTTGTTGCGCAACTGGCTGGGAGGCGGAGCGGTGGTGATCGCGCTGTTCGCCGGCGTGTTCCTCTACCAGCGCAACCGCGTCAAGAAGGCGAAAGCGCGGAGTGACGAGATCCTCTACAATGTGCTGCCACAGGAGGTCGCGGAGGAGATCCGCAAAACCGGCGGCGCGCAGAGCCGTGAGATCGATCAGGTGAGCATCCTCTTCACCGATTTCAAGGGATTCACTGAACTGAGCGCGCGCATCAGCCGGCAGGAGCTGATGAACGAGCTGAACGCCTGCTTCCAGACATTCGATGGCATCATCGGCCGCCACGGCGTGGAGAAGATCAAGACCATCGGCGACAGCTATATGGCCGCAGCAGGGCTGAAGGGGAACGCGGCCGCTGGCGCAATGAGTGCGGTCAAGGCCGCATTGGAGATGCAGGCTTTCATCGAGGCACGCAAAGCCGAACGCGATCAGATGGATCTGCCTGCGTTCCAAATGCGCGTGGGCATCCACACCGGCCCTGTCGTCGCGGGCATCGTAGGTGTGAAGAAGTTCCAGTACGACATCTGGGGCGACACGGTGAACACGGCGAGCCGCATGGAGAGCAGCGGCGAGGTGGGCCAGGTGAACATCAGTGAGGCGACGTACCGCTTGGTTGTCGGTTCGCAGTTGTCCGTTGTCAGTCCGGACGGCGGTAGCCCGACAACTGACAACCAGCACCTGACAACCGCACCCGCCTTCACCTTCACCCCGCGCGGCAAAGTGCAGGCGAAAGGCAAGGGAGAAATGGAGATGTACTTCGTCGAACACACATGAAGCGGATCATCGGAGCACTACTGGTCCTGGTCCTCGCGTCGTTCGGCGCGGCGGCGCAGAAGGCGCAGATCGACAGCCTGCAACACCTGCTCGCGCAACATCCGGAGCTGGATGCGGAACGGGTCCACCTGCTCATCAGCATGGTGAGGTACAGCGGCACCGTGGATCCCTTCAAGGCCGAACCCTGGGCGGATGAGGCCGTGGGCATCGCACGGACGCTCAAGGACGGCACGCTCACGGCCCGGGCCCTCATCGCCAAAGTGGCCATCCGCCAGGCACAATACGCATTGCAGGATGATTCGGCGGCGATCGGTGAAGCGTTCGCTCTGGACCCTACGTTCGGTGGCACCGGGGAACGGGCGATCGCGCTGCGTATTAAGCACATCAATGACGCGTACGCTGGACGAACCGACGGGAAGGTCACCATGCTGGAAGAGGCATACCGACTGGCCCGTGAAGCCGGTGATCGGAGGGAAGAGGCCCGTTGCTTGGTGTTGATGGTCAGCGAACTGATGGCCACGGACCGGCTCGCCGCCGATA